>JAFLUT010000039.1 GCA_022508665.1 Prevotellaceae bacterium
AGCCGTGACAAATTATAATAGTCGGCGAATGCAGATTATCTATGCCGGCGGTTGTATGCTAGTTCGCTCAGCCGTTGTCAACTTTTTATGGCAACGGCTGTCTATTTTTGAGGAGAATCGCTATCAACTTTTGAAGGCAACGGCTGCCACTTTTTGGGGGTAGCGGTTGCGAACTGAGGCAATGAAAAGTGCGGATGAACTGTGGTTCATCCGCACGGCGGTTTGTTGGATTTAGGCTCTATGGAAAGGGCTTTACTTAAAGAGTACCTTCTTTCCGTTGACGATGTATATGCCTTTGCCCGGAACGGCTACTTGGCGACCGTGGAGGTCGAAGATGCCTTGACGGGCGGCTGGGAGAGGCTCTGTTTCGCCGTCGGGGGTGACGGTGCCGATGCCTACGAGGGTGCCGTCGTTGAAGGCGTTGACGCGGTTGAGCGTGTTGCTGAGGCCTTTGACGTCGGTTGCGGTGAGTTCGCGGTTGTAAATCATAAGGTCGTCGAAGCATGCATCGGCTGAACCCCAGAATGAGCCGAGTCCGAGATAGAAGTATCGGGCGGTGGTGACGAAGTCGAGGACAAGGTCACGGTTGAAGTCGGCTGCTGAGGTGCTGCCTGTGTAGGCAAGGTTGACTTCGGCGTATTCGTTGCCGTCGAGGTAGAGCATGTAGCCGTTCTGACGAGAGTAGGTGAAGGTGACAAGATGCCACTCGCCTACGGTGATGCGGTTGACGACTTTGGTGTTGGGGTGGTTGATGTCGAACCAGTTGTCTTTTGCGTCGTTGAAGCCTATGTAACTGTTGCCTGTGAGGTAGAGGCGAGCGCCTGAGACTGTGGCGGATGTGGAATTGAAGAAACTCCACAGGGCGTCGTAGAGATTGGCGTCGCTGCGTTTTACCCATAGGCTGACGGTGAAGCCTTCGAGGTTTTCTTGTCCTTGTAACGGATTTTGGATGCGTGAGTAACTGTTGGTGCCTTGTGCGCCGAAGTACTGGTGCAGAACGCTGCCGAAGCGCCCCCAGTCGTTTGCGAGGACAGGGGTTGAGCCTGTACCGGAATGGCTGTAGTAAACGCTGGCGTGGGTGCTGTTGACGAGGTTGTAGGTTGGTTTGTCGTCGAAGCTGTAGTATGCTACAAGTCCTGTGGTCTGGTCGCCTTCAATGGCGGGGGCTGCTTGCGCTGAGGCGTTCATGGCATTCTCCCAATAGTAGTCGCCGCATTCCATGCGTGCTGTCATGGTGAATGTGGTGCGTTCTGACGGAGCGTAGTACTTGCCTGTGTTGCTCAGCACGTCGGGGGCTGAGGATGTCCACGATAAGTTGACGTTCTCTTCGGGGTCGAACATTATCTCTACGTTCTTTGCGACGTTGCGGACAAGGGAGGATTTCAGGTAGGTGTCGCCGTACTTGTTGTAGTTGTAGGCTATGGCGTACTGAGGCAGGAGTTTGTAGCCCCAGCATGGCACTCCGCCTGTGCTGACGCTGGTGAAGCAGAGGGTCTTGGCGCTGGAGCCTTCGAGGGTCTGCTCGGTGACGACGCCGTTGTAGGTGGTCGTCGTGGATGAGCCGCTGGGCTTGAGTTGTATCTGGAAATAGGATGCGCCTTCGTCAACGTATTTCCATGTGCCTGTGTAGGAGCCTGTCACTCTGCCGTCGGCTGTGAGGTGGACGGTGGTGGGGATGGCTTCTTCGTATTTGCTATGGTCGAGTTTGTAGGGGTGGATGAGGAGGTGGTAGTCGCCCTCGATGTCAACGGGAGAGAAGGGCTGTGTGGTGGCTATGTCGGCATCGGTCGTGGTCTCTCCATTGAACTGGAAGGGGGCGGTGCAGAGCCAACCTGCCTTGTTGAGGAAGAGTTGGTAAACTCGCACTTGATGACCTATCGTGCCATCGTTGAACTTGGTGTGGGTGACGAGGTATGTGCGACCGAGGTCATCTTGGCAAGCGGAATTATGGCCTTGGGCGCACTCGCCTGTGGTCATAAGTCCCCAGTGGTTCATGGCTCCGATGAGTTTCATGCCCATGTTGGTGGCTGCGTTTTTGCCGAAATTGAGCATGTATCGGCTGTAGATGGCGCTATTGCCCGATGCGTCTTTGTAGGGCCCGTCGGGGTTTTCGGAACGGAATACTCGCATTTCGTAGCCCTCGTTGGGAGCGAAGCCGCCGTAACTCATGAAGAGGTAGTAGTAGTTGCCTATGTGCTGGATGTATGAGCCTTCGCCGCTGACGTATGCTCCGCCTGCGATTTTCTTGCCGAAGTAGGCGTCGCTGGTGGCTGCGACATCGGGCGATGTGCCTGTGCCTGAATAGGTGTAGGTGTAGTCGCGGAGACCTGTGTTTTTGTCGAGTTTGAGGATGAAGATACCGCCTGACCATGAGCCGTGGGTCATCCAGAGTTCGCCTTCTTCGTCGAAGAAGACGCAGGGGTCGATGCAGTTGGGATAGTAGGTACCCCACTGGCTTGTGTTGTAGCGTGAGGGGAGTGTGTTCTGCGTGCCGAGGACTATTTCGAGGTCGGTGTCTTTGTAGTTTACTCTTTTGCCGCTGTATGACTGCCCATTGAAGCCGCTAAAAATGATTGGCGCTTGGTATGTGAATGGACCTTCAGGGCTGTCGCCTGTCATAAGGACGATGACGGATGCCCAGTGGTCGCCATTGAGGCTGAGGTAGTAGCACCATTTCTTCATGTTTGGATTATATACGATGTCGGGGGCCCATTGGTCGCCTGACACCCACCCTGCCTCGTTGTCTGAATAGATAGCACAGAAGGCGGAAGCATCGAATGAACCAAGGGTGACTTCCTCTACGGTTGTACTGCCCGGAAGGCGACGCTTAACGGTGTGCGTGGGGTTGGACTTGAAGGCTTTATAGGCGTTGGCTGAGTTGTAACCGCCTTTGTAGTAATTGAAAATGCCTGTATAACTGCTGAAGTCTTTTGTCTTTGCTCCTGCGTAGTGGGAGCCGTAAATATAGAACATCTGCGTGTTTGCATCCCACACGACTGAGGGATCATGTATGCTCGTCCATTTGCGTGAAGAGAGTTTATAGAGCGACGTGAGGTCTGATGTGGTCAGCGCTGTCTGTGCATGGCTTTTTGCACCGAACCCAAAGAGGGCTAAAAGCGTCAACAGCAAAAGTTTTGATGTTAGTAAAGATTTTCTCATAATCATAAATTTGTCCAAAAGATATACTTCTATTTATTGGCAAACTTACAACTTTTATCTGAAACAGCGAAATAATTGTATAAGAAAAGGCAAAAAAAGTGACGGGAAGAGGAGAAAGCAATAAAAAAAGACCGCACACGATGTGTACGGTCTGTAAATATAATCCTTAAAAGAATTATTCAGCAGCCTCTGCTGGTGCTTCTGCCTCTGCTGTTTCTGCTGGCGCAGTTGTTTCAGCAGGTGTCTCAGCCTTTGGTGCAGACTTGCGAGAACGACGAGTGCGTGTCTTCTTAGCCTCTGTCTTTGCCATGTTCTCGTTGAAGTCAACGAGTTCGATGAATGCCATTTCTGCATCGTCGGAAGCACGGCGACCGAGCTTGATGATGCGAGTGTAACCACCCGGACGGTCAGCAACCTTTGATGCTACGGTGCTGAAAAGTTCAGTGATAGCATACTTGTTCTGAAGGTGGCTGAATACTACACGGCGAGATGCTGTGGTGTCATTCTTTGACTTTGTAATCAGTGGCTCAACATATACACGGAGTGCCTTTGCCTTTGGGAGCGTAGTAGTGATTCTCTTGTGCATGATGAGGGAGATTGCCATGTTTGCCAGCAACGCCTTGCGGTGAGAATGAGTACGCCCAAGATGATTGAATTTCTTATTGTGTCTCATTTTGATTAGTCTTTGTCTAATTTATATTTAGAAATATCGGTTCCGAACGAAAGGTTCAGGCTCTCAAGCAGGTCGTCAAGCTCTGTGAGAGACTTCTTACCGAAGTTGCGGAACTTGAGCAAGTCTGTCTTGTTGAATTGTACGAGGTCGCCAAGAGTCTCTACGTCGGCAGCCTTCAAGCAGTTGAGGGCACGAACGGAGAGGTTCATATCGACAAGTTTTGTCTTAAGCAACTGGCGCATACGCAATACTTCCTCATCAAACTCCTCATTGCCATCGAAGTCTGCGTTCTCAAGAGTAATCTTCTCGTCAGAGAACAGCATGAAGTGGTAGATGAGTATCTTGGATGCCTCTTTGAGGGCTTCCTTCGGATGAATAGAGCCATCAGTAGTGATTTCGAGTACCAACTTCTCGTAGTCGGTCTTCTGTGCCACACGATAGTTATCTACTGAGAACTTTACGTTGCGGATTGGAGTGTAGATAGAGTCGATTGCTATCTCGTTGATTTCTCTGCAGAACTCACGATTTTCGTCAGCAGGTACATACCCACGACCTTTGTTGATGCTCAACTCAATCTCCAATGTTGCCTGAGGATCCAAATGACAAATTACCAAATCTGGATTTAACACTCCAAATCCACTGAGGTACTTGTTGATGTCTCCAGCCTTAAACTCGGTTGAATTCTCGATGACAATAGAGACTCTCTCTGCCTCTACGCCATCAGCGACTTGTTTGAAGCGTACTTGCTTCAGATTCAAGATAATGTTGGTTACATCTTCCTTTACTCCCGGAATAGTGGAGAACTCATGCTCAACACCTGCTATGCGGATGGTGTTGATTGCATAGCCCTCGAGGGAGGAAAGAAGGATGCGACGGAGGGGATTACCGATGGTGATTCCGTAACCCGGCTCCAAAGGACGGAACTCAAACTTTCCGTACTTGTCGTCGGCTTCCAACATTATTACTTTTTCGGGTTTTTGAAATGCTAATATCGCCATTTGTTTAATTATTATTTAGAGTACAACTCGACAATCATCTGCTCCTTGATATTCTCTGGGATGTCTGCACGCTCTGGCATGTGGAGGAACTTACCGCCTTTGACGTTCTCGTCCCACTCTATCCATGGATATTTGCTGTGGTTGAAACCTGCCAAAGATGCCTCAATTACTTCTAGGCTCTTTGCCTTCTCGCGAACAGCAACAATCTGACCCGGCTTGACAGAATATGAAGGGATGTTGACTACCTGACCGTCTACAACGATGTGCTTGTGGCTAACAAGCTGACGAGCAGCGGCACGAGTAGGAGCAAGGCCCAAACGGAAAACGACATTGTCAAGGCGTGACTCAAGAAGCTGAAGAAGGATTTCACCTGTTACGCCTGACTTGGTAGCGGCTTTCTCGAACAGGTTGCGGAACTGACGCTCAAGAACGCCGTATGTGTATTTTGCCTTCTGCTTCTCAGCGAGCATGAGACCATACTCGGATGTCTTCTTGCGACGGTTGTTACCATGCTGACCCGGAGCATAGTTCTTCTTTGAAAGAACCTTGTCTGGGCCGAAGATTGCCTCGCCAAAACGACGAGCAATTCTTGATTTTGGTCCAATATATCTTGCCATATATTTCTGTAAATGTTAAATGTGTTGCGAAGCCATCTCCCTGACTCTCAGCAGCAGTCGCAGAAAGGAAAGATGCGACAAAACGAGTCGGGATGTTGGCATAATTGAACAATTAAACTCTTCTTCTCTTTGGAGGACGGCATCCGTTGTGTGGAAGTGGAGTAACGTCAATAATCTCTGTTACCTCTATTCCAACAGAGTGACAACCACGAACAGCAGCCTCACGACCATTGCCCGGACCTTTGATGTATGCCTTCACTTTGCGCAGACCGAGGTCGTAAGCAACCTTGGCGCAGTCCTGCGCTGCCATCTGAGCAGCGTATGGGGTGTTCTTCTTTGAACCACGGAAACCCATCTTACCTGCAGCAGACCAAGAGATAACATTGCCTTCGCTGTTTGCAAGGGTAACGATGATGTTGTTAAATGAAGAGTGGACATGAAGCTGACCCTCTGCAGTAACCTTGACATTTCTCTTCTTAGCAGAAGTTGTTTTCTTTGCCATATCTTACTTATTATTTAGTAGCCTTTTTCTTGTTTGCAACTGTTTTCTTCTTGCCCTTGCGAGTACGTGCGTTGTTCTTTGTACTCTGACCACGAACTGGAAGACCAAGACGATGGCGGATACCACGATAGCAACCGATGTCCATCAAACGCTTGATGTTGAGCTGAATTTCTGAGCGAAGGTCGCCCTCAACCTTGTATTCAGCAGCGATGACAGCACGAATCTTACCTGCCTGCTCATCGTTCCAGTCCTTTACCTTAATGTCTTTATCTACACCGGCTTTTTCAAGGATTTTGCCAGCGCTACTGCGTCCAATACCGAAGATGT
Source organism: Prevotellaceae bacterium (assembly GCA_022508665.1). Taxonomy (GTDB): domain Bacteria; phylum Bacteroidota; class Bacteroidia; order Bacteroidales; family Bacteroidaceae; genus Minthosoma. The sequence continues at coordinate 6,277 of JAFLUT010000039.1, forward strand.
ATGTGAGCGCAATTTCACCTCGCTTGTTCTGTGGGAGGTCTACACCTACAATTCTTATTGCCATATCTTACTTTTATTTCTAATTCTTACGAAAGAATTATCCTTGACGTGTCTTGTACTTAGGATTCTTCTTATTGATTACAAACAGACGACCCTTACGTCTTACGATTACGCAATCAGGTGTACGCTTTTTTAATGATGCTCTTGTTTTCATATCTTGTTTTTATTTATATCTAAATACTATTCGTCCTTTGGATAGGTCGTATGGAGACATTTCCACACGGATTTTATCGCCGGGAAGAATCTTGATGTAGTGCATCCTCATCTTGCCTGAAATATGAGCGATAATCTCATGACCGTTCTCCAATTCTACTCGGAACATCGCATTTGACAATGCTTCAACGATTGTTCCATCCTGTTCGATAGCAGACTGTTTAGCCATACTTTATTGTTTTTCTCTTAATACTTTTTCTATTTCTTCGAATGACGAGAGTATATCCGCCTTGCCCTTGCGTACACATACAGAATGTTCAAAATGGGCTGCAGGTTTCTTATCGCGTGTCACTATACCCCAACGGTCTTCTTGCATATAAACTTCTTTCGTTCCCATTGTTATCATAGGTTCGATTGCTATGCACAAACCGTTTTTTAGCAACATGCCATTGCCGCGCTTACCAAAATTAGGAACTTTGGGTTCTTCGTGCATCTTCTTTCCAATTCCGTGACCGACAAACTCGCGAACAACACCATAGCCTTCCGCCTCGCAATGGGACTGGACAGCGTATGATATGTCGCCTAATCTGCGACCAACAACTGCTTGTTCAATGCCTTTATACAAGGCTTCCTTGGTAACAGTCAACAATTTCTGAACGCTTTCTGAAATTTCGCCAACTGCAAAAGTATAGCACGAATCTCCACAATATCCATTAAGTTGAGTTCCGCAGTCTATTGATACGATGTCTCCTTCTTGAAGAGGTGTATCATTTGGGATGCCGTGAACTACTTGATAATTGACTGATGCACAAATACTGGCAGGGAAAGGCTCCCCTTTTGGATTTGGAAATCCGTAGAAAGTTGGGATAGCACCGTTGTCGCGAATAAATGTTTCTGCAATAGCATCTAACTGTTTTGTCGTAACACCGGGTTTTATAGCTTTCGCCAACTCTGCCAATGTTTTGCCAACAAGAAGATTTGCTTCTCTCAGCAACTCCACTTCTTCATCAGTCTTCAGATATATCATCCTCGTCAAAAGCAAGACTTAATGTCTACCACGAACTCTGCCTGTGTCCAGCAATCCGTCATAATGGCGCATCATCAGATGAGACTCTATCTGCATAAGTGTGTCAAGAACAACACCTACGAGAATCAAGAGTGATGTACCACCGAAGAATGCCGCAAACTCCCTTTGTACTCCAAATATTCCCGCAAATGCAGGGAGAATAGCAATGAAAGCCAAGAACAAAGAACCCGGGAATGTGATACGCGACATAATCTTGTCGATGTAGTCGGCTGTATCCTTGCCCGGCTTAATGCCCGGGATAAAACCATTGTTACGCTTCATATCCTCTGCCATCTGAACTGGGTTGATAGTAATCGCCGTGTACAAATAGGTGAAGAGAATAATCAATATCGCAAATATAAGGTTATATGTGAAACTTTCATTGTCTATCAATTGGCTGACAACAGGGTTTAACTTACTACCAGAGAACTGCGCCAATGTTACAGGAATGAACATTATGGCCTGCGCAAAGATAATAGGCATAACGTTAGCAGCATACGGTTTCAACGGTATGTACTGACGAGCTCCGCTAATCTGGCGTGCACCTGCAATCTTTTTAGCATAGTTTACAGGGACTTGACGAACTCCTTGAACAAGAAGTATAGCCGCTGCAATGACAGCGAGGAACAATACTATCTCGAGAAGGAACATAACGAGACCGCCTTGACCAGCAGTAAGACGTGAACTGAACTCCTGAATTACGGCTGTCGGGAATCGTGCGATAATACCAATCATGATGATGATTGACACACCGTTGCCAATGCCTTTATCTGTAATTCTTTCGCCTAACCAAAGGATGAACATACTACCAGCAGCAAGGATGATAGTAGATGTGATAAGGAACACATTCCAATCCAAAGAGGAATACAATGCTGTTCCACCAGTCTGCATCTTGAGGTTAAGAAGGTAAGCAGGACCTTGGAAAAGAAGAATTGCCACTGTCAAATAACGAGTGTACTGATTCATCTTACGTCGCCCACTTTCACCTTCACGCTGCATTTTCTGGAAATAAGGAACAGCTATGCCAAGCAACTGTATCACGATGGAAGCAGAAATGTATGGCATAATTCCAAGCGCAAAGATTGATGCCTTGGAAAACGCTCCTCCAGAAAACATATCAAGCAAAGACATCAAACCACCTTCTGTCTGATTGTGCAGTCCTTGAAGAGCCTGAGTATCAATACCAGGAAGCACCACATAAGACCCAAAACGATAGATGGCAACAAACAATAGCGTGATGAGGATACGCATACGCAAATCCTCAATACGCCAAATGTTCGTCAATGTCTTAACAAGCTTGACATCCTTAATTTTATCTATTGCTGTTCCCATTAGTTTAGAGTTTTACAGCGTTACCACCTTTTTCTTTGATTGCTGCTTCAGCAGATGCAGAGAATGCGTGAGCCTCTACATCAACCTTAGCAGTAAGCTCGCCATTGCCAAGAATCTTGACAAGGTGCTTCTTGCTTACCATACCAGCAGCAATAAGTTCTGCAATACCAATCTTAGAAAGGTTCTGCTCCTCTGCCAATTTCTGGATTACGTCAAGGTTGATTGCCTTATATTCCACATGATTGATATTCTTGAAACCAAACTTTGGAACACGACGCTGAAGTGGCATCTGTCCACCTTCAAAACCAATCTTCTTCTTATAACCAGAACGTGCTTTAGCACCCTTGTGACCACGAGTAGAAGTACGGCCTTTGCCTGAACCATAGCCTCGACCTACACGCTTGCTGTTATGGGTTGCACCTTCAGCAGGTTTTAAATTATATAATTCCATGTTAATCTAAATTTAATCTGTTAAAACGTTAGTCAATAACTTCTACAAGGTGTTCTACCTTGCGAATCATGCCACGCAAAGATGGAGAATCCTCACGCTCAACGACCCTATTGATTTTACCAAGACCTAGAGACTCAAGAGTGCTCTTCTGGTCAACAGGACGACCTGCCTGACTTTTTACTTGCTTAATCTTGATTGTTGCCATGATTGTTCTCCTTATCCTTTGAATACTTTTGTTAAATTAACACCACGATTCTGTGCAACAGTCTTTGCGTCACGCATATTAGCAAGTGCTTCTATTGTAGCCTTTACCAAGTTGTGAGGATTTGATGAACCCTTAGACTTTGCAAGCACGTCTGTGATGCCTACACTTTCAAATACTGCACGCATAGCACCTCCTGCTACTACTCCAGTACCTTCTGAAGCAGGCATGATGAGAACACGAGCCCCGCCAAATTTAGCGTATGCCTCGTGAGGTACAGTGCCTTTCAAGACAGGAACCTTAACAAGGTTTTTCTTCGCAGCCTCTACGCCCTTGGCGATAGCCGCTGTAACTTCACCAGCCTTACCAAGACCGTAGCCAATAACACCGTTACCATCACCTACTACAACGATGGCAGCGAATGTAAATGTACGACCACCCTTAGTGACTTTAGTAACACGATTAATAGCAACCAAACGGTCTTTCAGTTCGGAATCGTTCTGTACTTTAACTTTATTTACCATAATCGTATTTTAGAATTTAAGTCCTGCATTACGGGCAGCGTCTGCTACCTCCTTAACTCTACCATGATACAAGTAGCCATTACGGTCGAAAACCACAGTTGTAATTCCTGCTTCAAGAGCCTTCTTTGCAACCATTTCGCCAACCTTGGCAGCCTGTTCAGTCTTATTTGTCTTCTCAAGTCCAAGTGATGATGCAGATACAAGAGTCTTGTGAGCCTCGTCATCTATTACCTGAACATAAATCTGCTTATTGCTTCTGAATACGCTCATGCGTGGGCGCTCAGCAGTACCAGATATCTTATTGCGTACTCTATATTTAATTCTAATACGTCTTTCAACCTTTGTAATCATACTCTTGTCAATTTAATTATTTTGCATTAGCAGATTTACCAGACTTTCTTCTGATCACTTCGCCCTGGAAGCGAATACCCTTGCCCTTGTATGGCTCAGGCTTGCGGAATGAGCGAATCTTAGCACAAACGAGTCCAAGCAACTGCTTGTCTGCAGACTCGAGCATGATAAGAGGATCCTGATTTCTCTCAGACTTCGTTTCAACCTTGATTTCCTTTGGTACTTCGAAAACGATAGCATGAGAATATCCCAATGCAAACTCAAGAACATTGCCCTGATTTGAAACACGGTAACCAACACCGACGAGTTGTAGTGTCTTCTTGTAACCTTCAGAAACACCAACAACCATGTTGTTTACTAACGAGCGATACAACCCATGGAAAGCATGACGCTGCTTAGGGTTATCCTGCATAAGTTCTTCATTCTCCTCCATTGTCACCTTCCCGTCCTCAATAGTAACCTTAATTGCAGGATTTACATACTGGCTGAGTTCGCCTTTAGGACCTTTTACAGTTACAATGTCATCCTTATGAGTAATAGAAACTCCAGCAGGAACAATAATAGGTAATTTACCAATTCTAGACATTATATATCCTCCTTAATTAATATACATAGCAAAGAACTTCACCACCCACCTTGAGTTCAGAAGCCTCTTTGTCTGTCATAACACCTTTGGAAGTGGATACAATTGCTATACCCAATCCATTTATAACACGTGGCATGTCCTTATATCCAGTGTACTTGCGGAGACCTGGACGAGACACGCGCTTCAAGCACTGAATAGCGCTTACTCTTGTCTGAGGGTCATATTTCAGAGCCATCTTTATTGTACCCTGAGGACCCTCTTCAATGAACTTGTAGTTCAAGATGTAACCTTTATCAAAAAGGATCTTTGTAATTTCCTTCTTGAGGTTAGAGGCTGGTACTTCAACAACCTTGTGCTTAGCCATGATTGCGTTCCTCAACCTCGTTAGATAGTCAGCTATTGGATCTGTCATAATAGTATTAAATTAATCGGGCTTCGTTTGGGTAAATCCCGACAATATTTAAATTAAAATTAAAACGGTCTTTACTTAGCTTTAACCAGCAAAAAGAGCTTAATCTATCAAAGATTGCTTTCTTCCGCCGTTTCTTAGAAGCAAAGTATCTTCAGGTTACCCCCGAACTGGTAACCATCAGATTTTTGTTTACTAAATACTTAACTCTTTACCAGCTCGCTTTCTTAACACCGGGGATAAGACCTGCTGATGCCATCTCGCGGAACTGAATACGAGAAAGACCAAACTGGCGCATATAGCCTCTTGGACGTCCTGTAATCTTGCAGCGATTGTGAAGACGGATTGGATTTGCATTGGCAGGGATAGCCTGCAGAGCACGAGCAGCCTCGTAAGCCTCTATCGGATCTTCTGCTGTAGCAATAATCTTCTTCAACGCTGCACGCTTAGCGGCATACTTTGCTACGAGTTTTGCACGCTTCACTTCGCGTGCCTTCATTGATTCCTTTGCCATTATCTACTTATTTTTTAGCGTCCTTAAATGGAAGACCAAATGCTTTGAGAAGTGCATATCCCTCTTCATCAGTCTTAGCAGAAGTAACGAATGTGATGTTCATACCCATAATCTTATCAACCTGGTCGATATTGATTTCTGGGAAGATAATCTGCTCTGTAATACCAAGAGTATAGTTACCACGACCGTCAAACTTAGACTCAATACCCTTGAAGTCACGAATACGAGGAAGAGAAACACGAATAAGTCTCTCAAGGAACTCGTACATACGCTCACGGCGCAGTGTAACCATCACACCGATAGGCATCTGCTTACGAAGACGGAAATTAGAGATGTCCTTCTTTGACTTTGTTGCAACAGGCTTCTGACCTGTAATCTGGGCAATCTCATTCATTGCTATCTCAATAACCTTCTTATCAGCAGTTGCAATACCAAGACCTTGGTTTACCACAATCTTCTTCAGCACAGGAATCTGCATCGGAGAAGAGTAGTTGAACTGCTTCTGGAGTGCTGGAGCAATCTGCTCAGCATATACTTTCTTAAGTTGTGCAGTAGTACTCATTAGATTTCCTCCCCTGACTTTTTAGCGTAACGAACTAACTTTCCATTCTCACCCATTCTGCGACCAATACGAGTTGGCTTACCAACCTTAGGATCAATCACATTAAGATTTGAGATATGGATTGGAGCTTCCTGCTCGATAATACCTCCCTGTGGATGTGCAGCACTTGGCTTGGTGCTTTTCTTCACGATGTTCACACCCTCAACAATGGCACGCTTCTTCTCAACGAGGACTTTAGTAACCTTACCAGTCTTACCTTTGTCATCGCCAGCATTAACGTAGACCATGTCGCCTTTCTTAATATGTAATTTACTCATTGCTGTGTTTACTTTTAATGATTAAAGTACCTCAGTAGCCAAAGAAACTACCTTCATGTTAGCAGCACGGAGTTCACGAGCCACAGGACCAAAGATACGGCTACCTCTCATTTCGCCAGCATTGTTCAGAAGAACACATGCGTTGTCATCGAAACGGATGTAAGAGCCATCTGGACGGCGAACCTCCTTCTTAGTACGAACAATCAGAGCCTTAGAGACAGAACCCTTCTTTACTTCACTCGTAGGAATAGCACTCTTAACTGCTACAACGATAACGTCTCCAACAGTAGCATAGCGACGTCTTGTACCGCCAAGAACACGGATGCACAGAACTTCACGTGCACCGCTATTGTCAGCGACCTGCAATCTTGATTCTACCTGTATCATAATTACTTAGCTCTTTCAACGATTTGTACTAATCTCCATCTCTTAGTTTTGCTCAATGGACGAGTTTCCATGATGAGAACAGTGTCACCGATGTGAGCATCGTTCTTCTCGTCATGAGCATGGTATTTCTTTGTCTTCTGGACAAACTTACCATATATAGGGTGCTTCTCCTTGAACTTAGCGGCAACAACGATAGTCTTATCCATCTTGTCGCTAGTTACCACACCCTGCCTTTGTTTTCTTAAATTTCTAGCTTCCATTTAGCTCAATACTTTATTTATTACGCTGAGTAAGCTCGCCCTTCATGCGTGCGATGTCGTGACGCAACTTCTTAATCTGAGAATTATCTGCAAGTGGAGAAATGCTGTGATTGAACTTCATATTGTCCAATCTGGCAACTTCCGCTTCGATACGCTCCGCGAGCTCCTCTGTTGTAAGTTCTCTAATTTCTGCAATTTTCATAATTAAGCGTTTTTATCGTAATCACGACGTACAATAAACTTAGTTGTTGTTGGAAGTTTCTGAGCACCGAGTCGGAGAGCCTCCTTTGCGATGTCGTATGAAACGCCTTCAATCTCAAACAGAATACGGCCAGGTTTTGCAGGGAACACATACTGATATGGGTCACCCTTACCTTTACCCATTCGGACATCCGCTGGCTTCTTTGTTATAGGCTTGTCAGGGAAAATGCGAATCCACACTTGGCCTTGACGCTGCATATAACGAGTGATAGCCACACGGGCTGCCTCTATTTGACGAGCCGTAATCCACTTTGTCTCAAGTGCCTTTATACCAAAGCTACCGAACGCAAGTTCTGTACCTCTGTGAGAGACACCTTTCCAACGACCGCGACCTTTTTGCGGTCTTCTATATTTTTGTCTTTTTGGCTGTAACATAATCAATGTCTTCTATAAGCTGCATCCATATAAAAATGGATTTACAACAAGATTATTAATTGCGGTTATTAGACTTTCTGCTTCTGAAACGACGTCCGCCACCATTATTGCCACGACCAGCATCTTTCTGCTGTGAGAAGTTAGGTGTCAAATCCTGCTTACCAAACTTCTCTCCACGGCAGATCCAAACCTTGATACCAAGAAGACCAACCTTAGTCAGAGCCTCAGCAAGACAATAGTCGATGTCTGCACGAAGAGTATGGAGTGGAGTACGACCTTCCTTATACATCTCAGAACGGCTCATTTCTGCACCATTGAGACGACCAGAAATCTGTATCTTGATACCTTCTGCGCCAGAACGCATAGTGTTTGCGATAGCAGTCTTGATTGCACGGCGATAAGCAATCTTTCCCTCAATCTGACGAGCAATGTTGTTTGCTACGATAACAGCATCAAGTTCAGGACGCTTGATTTCAAAGATATTGATTTGTACCTCCTTGTCAGTAACTTTCTTAAGTTCCTTCTTAAGACGCTCTACTTCCTCGCCGCCCTTACCGATGATGAAACCGGGACGTGCTGTGCAGATAGTGATAGTGACAAGTTTCAGAGTGCGCTCAATAACAATCTTTGAAACATTTGCCTTTGCAAGACGTGCGTTAAGATATTTACGGATTTTGCTGTCCTCAAGGAGGTTGTCACCAAAATCATTTCCGCCGAACCAGTTAGAATCCCAGCCTCTTACAATACCAAGGCGGTTGCTTATTGGATTACATTTTTGTCCCATAATTACTTTTCCTCATTAGTTTTAGCGTCCACGAAAATAGTAACATGGTTAGAACGTTTGCGGATTCTGTAACCACGTCCCTGAGGTGCAGGTCTCATGCGCTTCAGAGTAGCACCCTCGTCAACAAAAATCTTAGATATATACAATTCTCCATTTTCAGCCTTGCGATCATTCTTCTGTTCCCAGTTAGCAATGGCAGAGCGCAGCAGTTTCTCAATATCCTTGGCAGCAGACTTGCTGTTGAACTTGAGAGTTGCAAGAGCCTTGCTTACCTCCATACCACGAACAAGGTCTGCGACATAACGCATCTTGCGTGGCGAAGAAGGGATGTTGCGCAGGCTGGCGAAGTAAGTAGTCTTTTTGGCCTCCTTAATCTTTTCGGCCATTAATCTTTTTCTTGCTCCCATTATATAAAAGTCTTTTTTCTTAGTTGAAGCCTAATTTACAATTACTTCTTCTTATTACCTGCATGACCGCGGAAAGTACGAGTAAGCGCAAACTCACCAAGTTTGTGACCTACCATATTTTCAGTAATGTAAACAGGGATAAATTTATTACCGTTATGCACTGCAATAGTATGACCTACGAAATCAGGAGATATCATTGAAGCGCGAGCCCATGACTTGATAACACTCTTCTTGCCGCTCTCGTTCATTGCGAGAACTTTCTTTTCGAGTTTAACGTTAATGTATGGACCTTTTTTTAATGAACGACTCATATTCAGTTAACTTTATTACTTGTTACGTCTTTCGATAATGTACTTGTTTGACTGCTTCTTTGGCTTACGAGTCTTCAGGCCCTTAGCATAGAGACCGTTGCGTGAACGTGGGTGTCCACCAGTGTGACGACCTTCACCACCACCCATTGGGTGATCGATTGGGTTCATAACAACACCACGGTTGTGTGGACGGCGACCGAGCCAGCGGCTGCGACCTGCCTTACCTGAAGATTCAAGTGCATGGTCTGAGTTGCTCACGCTACCGATAGTAGCACGACAAACAGAAAGCACCTTACGAATTTCACCAGAAGGAAGCTTGATTACACAATAGCGACCTTCACGAGAAGTTAACTGAGCAAAGTTGCCGGCAGAACGAACCATCTTTGCACCCTGACCTGGACGCAGTTCGATATTGTGGATGACAGTACCGACTGGGATGTTCTCAAGCGGAAGAGTGTTGCCGAGGTCTGGAGTTGCGTCTGGACCTGACATGATGGTAGCACCTACCTGCAAACCGTTAGGAGCAACAATGTAACGTTTTTCACCATCAGCATAGAAGACCAATGCAATACGTGCAGAACGATTTGGATCGTACTCGATAGTCTTCACAACTGCAGGAATTCCGTCCTTGTCTCTCTTGAAATCGACGATACGGATAAGGCGCTTGTGACCGCCACCTCTGTAACGCACACTGATGCGACCCGTATTGTCACGTCCGCCAGTGCTACGCTTGCCGAAAACAAGAGTTTTCTCTGGTACTGATGTAGTAACATCATCAAAAGTACCAATAGCCTTGTGCCTTTGACCAGGAGTTACTGGTCTAAATTTACGAATACCCATGTGTTTAATTAAATGTTACTATAGAAATCGATGGTTTCTCCTTCTTTCAGGGTAACAATAGCCTTCTTGAAAGCATTAGTCTTTCCCTTGATAACACCAGCCCTTGTGTAACGGCTCTTGCGCTTACCAGCGTAATTCATAGTGTTAACAGAAACCACATTAACGTTATACTTAGCTTCTATTTCTTTCTTAATCTCAATCTTATTGGCAGAAGGAAGCACGATGAAGCCGAACTTGTTGTTCTGCTTCTCTGAAATAGCTGTCATCTTCTCTGTAACCAATGGTTTTACGATATATGCCATATCTGTGTACCTCCTTACTTGTTAAATGTTTCGTCAACCAACTTGAGCGCATTCTCAGTCATAACAAGAACATTTGCATTCATTACCTTGTATGTATTGAGTGCAGATGCAGTCATAACGTCAACACGCTGTATGTTACGGACTGACAAATATACGTTCTTTTTTACTTCTGGCAATACGACAAGAGTCTTCTTACCCTCAACTTTAAGATTATTTAACAAAGAAACGCCTTCTTTTGTCTTTGGAGCCTCAAAATCGAAGTCCTCAACAACAACGATGGCATTCTGCTGAGCCTTGTATGAGAGAGCGCTCTTACGAGCCAAAGCCTTAACCTTCTTATTGAGTTTAAACCAATAGTCACGAGGACGTGGACCGAACACACGACCACCACCACGAAGCAGAGGAGACTTGATGTCACCACGGCGAGCGCCGCCACCACCCTTCTGACGGATGAGTTTACGAGTAGAGCCTGTGATTTCGCTTCTTTCCTTTGACTTGTGAGTACCTTGGCGCTGAGCAGCGAGGTACTGGTTCACTGCGAGGTAGATAACGTGGTCGTTAGGTTCAATTCCGAAGATAGCATCATTCAGAACCACCTTCTTACCAGTGTCCTCGCCTTTAATATTTAATACAGAAACTTCCATTGCTTACTTCTTGATTATAACGATTGAACCCTTGCAGCCTGGAACACTACCCTTCAGAAGGAGAAGATTGTGCTCTGGAACTACCTTAATTACCTGAAGGTTGTGTGTTGTAACCTGCTCGTTGCCCATCTGACCTGCCATTGGCACGTTCTTGAACACACGAGAAGGAGTGGCACAAGCACCGATAGAACCCGGACGGCGGAGACGGTCGTCCTGACCGTGTGTAGCCTGACCTACACCACCGAAACCATGACGCTTAACAACGCCTTGGAAACCTTTACCTTTCGATGTTCCAGTTACATCAACGTAAACAGTGTCGTTGAAAAGTTCCACTGTAATTACATCACCGAGGTTATACTCCTCGTCATAAGTGAACTCGGCCAAGTGTCTCTTTGGTGTTGTACCAGCCTTCTGGAAGTGACCCATCATCTGCTTAGTAGTGTGCTTTTCCTTCTTGTCTTGAAAGCCCACTTGAACAGCAGCGTAGCCATCCTTCTCGACAGTCTTTACTTGAGTTACAACACAAGGACCTACTTCGATAACAGTGCATGGAAGATTCTTACCATCGGCACTGAAAACGGATGTCATTCCGATTTTTTTTCCTATTAATCCTGGCATTTCAATAAAACTTTTAATTGTTCTCTAACTGTATTAAACCTTAATCTCAACCTCAACACCGCTTGGGAGTTCAAGTTTCATGAGGGCATCAATAGTCTTTGTTGTAGAACTGTAGATGTCAATCAGTCTCTTGTATGTGCAGAGTTCAAACTGCTCACGAGACTTCTTGTTCACGAATGTTGAACGGTTCACAGTGAAGATACGCTTGTGAGTTGGAAGTGGAATAGGACCGCTTACAATAGCGTCTGTTGCCTTCACAGCCTTTACGATTTTCTCCGCTGACTTGTCAACGAGGTTGTGGTCGTAAGACTTCAGTTTAATACGAATTTTTTGTTGACTCATGTTTTAATTATTTATTTAATTATTATATGTGTAAGAGGGTATGCAGACAAAGAGTCGTTTGCTTGCCTGCACCCCCATACTTTCATTGTTTATACGAGATCTACACGACCGTTGCACTCCTGAAGCACAGCCTTAGCGATAGTGCTTGATACAGGAGAGTGGTGGTCATACTGCATTGATGAAGTAGCACGTCCAGATGTGATAGTACGGAGAGCCGTAACATATCCGAACATCTCGCCCAGTGGAACCATTGCCTTAACGATACGAGCGCCAGAACGAGCATTGTCCATACCCTCAACCTGACCACGACGCTTGTTAAGGTCGCCGATTACGTCACCCATGTTCTCCTCTGGAGTAACAACCTCAAGTTTCATGATTGGCTCCATCAGAACAGGCTTAGCCTGTGCGCAAGCATTCTTGTATGCCTGACGTGCAGCGATTTCGAATGACAACTGGTCAGAGTCCACTGGGTGGAAGCTACCATCAACGAGAGTCACCTTGAGGCTATCCATTGGGAAGCCACCAAGCACACCATTCTTCATCGACTCAGCAAAGCCCTTCTGAACTGCTGGGATAAATTCCTTTGGAACGTTACCACCCTTCACCTCGTCAACGAACTGAAGACCAGTACCCTCAAAGTCGTCATCTACAGGACCAACGTTCACAATGATGTCGGCGAACTTACCACGACCACCCGACTGCTTCTTATATACCTCACGGAGGTTAACAGTCTTAGTGATAGCCTCCTTGTAGTTAACTTGAGGCTTACCTTGGTTACATTCAACCTTGAACTCACGCTTCAGACGGTCGATGATGATGTCGAGGTGCAACTCACCCATACCAGAGATGACTGTCTGACCAGACTGCTCGTCTGTCTTAACAGTAAATGTTGGGTCTTCCTCAGCGAGTTTCTGCAAACCAACAGAGAGTTTGTCGAGGTCTTTCTGAGTCTTTGGCTCAACTGCGATACCGATAACTGGGTCTGGGAAGTCCATTGACTCCAGCACGATTGGTGCGTCCTCATCGCAAAGAGTATCACCAGTGTGGATATCCTTCAAACCTACAACAGCGCCGATGTCACCTGCACCGATAACCTCTACTGGGTTCTGGTGGTTAGAGTGCATCTGGAAGAGACGTGAAACACGCTCCTTCTTGCCCGAGCGAGTGTTGTATGTATATGAACCAGCCTCAATCTTACCCGAATATACACGGATGAAAGTAAGACGACCTACGTATGGGTCAGTAGCAATCTTGAACGCAAGAGCAGAAGTCTTGTCGTCCTCAGATGGCTTGCGGTCTTCCTCCTCCTTAGTGTCTGGGTTAGTACCGATGATGTTTGGAGTGTCAAGTGGCGATGGGAGGAATGCACACACATAGTCGAGCAGTGTCTGCACACCCTTGTTCTTGAACGAAGAACCGCAGAGCATTGGAGTGCACTCGAGAGCGCAAGTAGCCTTGCGGAGAGCGCGGATGCACTCTTCCTCAGTGATTGTAGATGGGTCGTCGAAGAACTTCTCCATGAGTTCGTCGTCAAACTCAGCCACAGCCTCAAGCATCTTGCTGCGCCATTCCTCAGCCTCGTCAACGAGGTCAGCAGGAATATCCTCTACATCATAATCAGCACCCATTGTCTCATCGTGCCACAGGATAGCCTTCATCTTGATGAGGTCAACCACACCCTTGAAGTTCTCCTCTGCACCGATTGGGATAACAACTGGAACAGCCTTAGCGCCAAGCACTTCCTTCATCTGGCGAACAACCTCGAAGAAGTCAGCACCCGAGCGGTCCATCTTGTTAACGTAACCGATACGTGGCACATTGTACTTGTCAGCCTGACGCCATACAGTCTCCGACTGAGGCTCAACACCACCTACTGCACAGTAAGTAGCGACAGCGCCGTCAAGCACACGGAGTGAACGCTCCACCTCAGCAGTGAAGTCCACGTGTCCCGGAGTGTCAATGAGGTTGAACTTGTACTTCTGACCATTCCAAGTCCAGTATGCTGTAGTTGCAGCAGATGTGATAGTGATACCACGCTCCTGCTCCTGAGCCATCCAGTCCATTGTAGCAGCACCATCGTGAACCTCACCAATCTTGTGAGTCTTACCAGTGTAGAACAGGATACGCTCAGACGTAGTTGTCTTACCGGCATCAATGTGAGCCATGATACCGATGTTACGTGTAAGATGCAAATCTTGCTTTGCCATATCTCTTTATATTCCTTTTACCTTGTTAATAATTAGAAACGGAAGTGTGCGAATGCACGGTTAGCCTCAGCCATGCGGTGCATATCCTCCTTACGCTTGAACGCACCACCCTGCTCGTTGAACGCGTCCATAATCTCAGCAGCCAACTTGTCTGCCATGCTCTTGCCTGAACGCTTGCGAGCGAAAGAGATAAGGTTCTTCATAGAGATAGCCTCCTTGCGGTCTGGGCGAATTTCTGTTGGAACCTGGAATGTTGCACCACCGATACGACGGCTCTTCACCTCCACCTGTGGAGTGATGTTGTCGAGAGCCTTCTTCCAGATTTCGAGCGAAGACTTCTCCTCGTTCTTCATCTTGTTCTCCACATTCTTCAGAGCAGTGTAGAAGATTGTGTATGCCACGCTCTTCTTTCCGTCATACATGAGGTTGTTAACGAACTTAGTAACCTTCACATCCCCATACACTGGGTCTGGAAGTACCACACGCTTCTTTGGTTTAGCTTTTCTCATTTTTTTGTTTGATTTAATCTTTCTTTAGTCTGAGGCTGCATATCGTGTGTGTCTTCAACGCCCACTCAAGGGCATTTACTCAACCCTTAAAGCATTTCCGTCAAACCAAACTTTGTGAAAAAACTGTTGTTTCTTTTTGTTTTGTAAGAAAAAGGATTTTTACTTCTTAGCCTTTGGACGCTTAGCACCATACTTCGAGCGACGCTGTGTGCGGCTTGCCACACCCGCAGTATCAAGAGCACCACGAATGATGTGATAACGCACACCCGGAAGGTCTTTCACACGACCGCCACGCACAAGCACGATAGAGTGCTCCTGCAGGTTGTGTCCCTCTCCCGGAATGTAGGAGTTCACTTCCTTCTTGTTTGTCAAACGAACACGGGCGACCTTTCTCATCGCCGAATTAGGCTTCTTAGGAGTTGTTGTGTACACACGCACGCAAACGCCACGACGCTGAGGGCATGAATCCAACGCAGGAGACTTGCTCTTGTCCACCAACACCTTACGGCCTTTTCTTACCAATTGTTGAATAGTAGGCATTTTGTTTAATTTTTTATGTTATTATTTAATTAAATTCTTACTTCCGAGCCGCCCACCTTTTCCCTTCCGCCCGAAGGGGAACTCGTCACGTCTTAGTGGTCAGCCAACTTGCTTTGCTTCGTGCTAAATTTAAGTATCTCTCTTCCCTGCCACAACCGCATTTTCATCATCCTCACACGCAGGTATCTACCTCACATAGCGATACTAAATGTACCTAACCAAGGCACGCACTACTCCAAAAAGTGGTGCAAAGTTACGATTTTCCTGCTAAACAACATATAGTAAAAGAGATTATTTTTACTATTAAGCCCACAAAAACCAACATTTTCATTCTAAAGGCAGTCGTAAACCCACAAAATGCAATCTCCGCATAGCAAAAGTATGCTTTTCATGTTGCACTTGCACTAACATTATATATAATGTACGTGTAATGCACACTAAAAGATCATTTGTATATTTGCATTTATAATATGTAAAACATAGCAATGTGGACACACTAATTGACAACCTTAGGCGCACTGCTATGGATATTCGGACTTTTGTACTAAAAACACTGTCGATAAGCAGTGTTTTGCCGTAGCCTTTTGCTTAATTTTTTGCAAGCCATCTGGCATACTAGTAGATAACCGCTGAGAGGGACAATCTGCATTGGCTGACGATTATAATTTGTCACGGCTGACTATTGTAATCGTGAA
>JAFLUT010000004.1 GCA_022508665.1 Prevotellaceae bacterium
TTGGTGAACATCATGAGGAACAACGAGGGTGTATGGATTTCAAAGAGGCTGTTCTGCATCGTTGCTATCCTTTCCCTGTTGTCAATAGGTATCATTGCGATAGAGATATACTACTACGTGTATTTTCACTGGATAGCATAGCTAAACAGCAATATTTCCAATTAGTCAATAAGCATAAAAATGCAGACTTTGGGGCCAAATGTCGACATCTTTGGCAGATTTAGTCCGAAAGTCTGCATTAGTCGTTGTGTTATAGGGTTACTATATCTTGTGGACGAAAGCTTAATTCATGCCGATTTGCTGGGCGTAGATGCGGTTATTGCTCATTGACCTGACAATATCAAAAGGACACAACTAAGCCCTTCTGGTATGGAAGGGCTTAGTTCTATGAATTATTTCCCGAAAAACATCAAAGTAAATCCTTTTTCCAATATTCCTGTAGATTATCCTTTATGCATTGCATGACGACAGGAAAAGGAATTGGGTCTTTCCACCGTATCTTTTTCAGAAAAGATTGCCAAAGAGCTTTCCTTGTAGTATCAGCAGCAAATGTGTCTGTAAAAAGCATCAGAGTCTCCTTGTATGCAGTATTCCTGTTCCGGAATGTACTGACAATAGCCTCTGCAAGCATATCCCTATCTATATCATGATTGTTGAACAACTGATATACGTCGAAAAAATCCTTCATTCGGCTGTTGCTTTCATCACGATCTACCATCGTGTGGAACTTTTCGGCAATCAAGGTTTCCAACGAATAGGCATACAGTTCCACAGATGGCACATCAGGCAGCAGCAAAGGATAGTCTAATGATAGCGGATAAGGCGTGACAACATCTCCAAAACCGATGTCTATTGAAATCTGCTGCATAATCGTGTCCAAATGGGCGACAACCGTCACGCATGTACCTGGGTATTTCTTTTCCATGGCTATTGGCTCCAATTCAAGAGATTTTCCGTCAAAAAAAACCCCATCATCAGTACATTCTATTGAACAGATTTTTAGGAAAACGGCCTTCAGGGTGTCGCTGTCACTACTTATGCGCTCACCGAGCAGGTCTATGTCAATAGTCGGACGTGCCTTAAAACCATCCAAAGCGAAAAGCAAGGAACTGCCTTTTAACAGAAAGTGACTTTTATAAGGACTGGCTGATATGCGGAACAGCAATCGTTCATGCAAGTATCTTACCAGCACCTTCATATAATCTACGCCTTCTTTCCTTGACAGATTAAGGAGACGTGTCCTTATGGATTTGCCTGTATTCTTTATCATAGTCTCGTTTCTGTATATTTAGTTAAAATAGTCCTCAATCTCAGCCTTCTGGCGTATTCGTTCAACAAAGATATATTGCGTGTCTCTCTTTTCAGATAACTGTCAATCACCTCGCCACATACATCAAGCCCAATCTTGTTACGATATTTTATAGCATCGCACACCGTGCGTTCCAGGTCCGTTATGCTTACAAGATACCCGGACACTTCCTTTTGCATGATGCCAAATTCAAGATTCTCTTTTTTCCAATAATAGAGATCGATGATAGGATAATCAGGCAAGCGGAGTTTCCGTTTTGCTTCAATGGCAACACAGAAAGCCGATGGCACCTGTGTGGACAGTCTGTGATAAGCGAATGCACTATAGAGACAAAGCACACCTCCTGGTACAATGCGCTCCACATCGATCATGTTGTTTGCCAGTGCCGATGTTTCTGCATATACCCCATTACGAAGCCGTATAAGTGTCCCGTCATCTGCAGCCCTACGCAGTTGCTCGTATTCACAGCGGCCATTAACTTCGCTTGTCTTAATGAAACCGCCACGTTTTTGCATTTCTTCTATGATGGAGTTATTTTTCATTGTGACATCATATTGATTTTGCTGCAAAGTTACTACAAGAATTTGAAATTGACGAATAAATCTGTAAAAAGTTACGGATAAAACGGTTATTTTCCGTAACTTTTTACATGAAAGAGACTTCCAATGATTGATTTTTATGATACCTGTCGTATGCTTGTAAGACAGAAGTCAAGTCCACAGTTTTGCAGTATTCAAATGTTTTTCTTTTTCGTAGCTGAAAAGACTCAGTATGCAACATATAACCGTTAATAAGCATATATATTTCATGGTATGATTTCCTTTTCCTCTACTTTTTAATGTTATTGCTGTAATTCTTTCAATGTGGCAACTTTTTCCGCCAATTGGATTAGCGTGGAGTCAGAAATAACGTTGCCTGTAGCAAATCGCACATAAATCCTATATTGGGCTGTCGAGTCATTAGGCACATGGAGAGCATGGCTCAACAAGTGCTTATGAGTGTAGGCATCCTTAACGGAGTCGTTACGGTAAAAATCCCCATGAGCGACACAAATGCTGTCATCTGGGAGAAAAGATTCATTTGCATAGCTAAGAAATGGATTACCACACATCGTCACCCGAACATCCACAATGATTTTTCTGTCAGACAACTCGGTTACAGCAATCTGCCCCTTGTCTTGAAATTTACTTCCGTTCTCCGCAAAATAGTCTTCAATAATTCCACGTATCTGATGTTGCAAGTCTGGACAGATGTCGGGTTCCAATATGAACTCGTTGTTGTACACGTCATAGTAGCGGTTGTAGCCGTCTTTTTGAAGGACATAGACACATCTCCAAATATAGTCCCTATCCTTATCGCTTTTACGGATTCTCTCGTATTCTGGTTCTATAAGCAATCCGTAACGGTCACGCAAGCCGTACATTTCCCTTGTATCATCCGTTATATAGAAAATTCCGGGAAAAGATGCCAGATGGTAGAAGCCTTTCCTTGCATAGTTCAGGCAGGCATATTGGTTGTAGCCGATGGAGAAAGACGGCAACAGCATGGATAAATATAACACCGAAACGATTGCCAGCAGATTATTTTTCGTATTACGGTATAGCCATGTACCGACATACACGACAAAACCAAAGCTGACAAGCAACATTGACACTCTCCATGCACCGGCAAACAGTTGTGCATACCAAAATACCGCCATGCTAATAACCAACACCCACAGACGGTCAGCCCTGACCTTGTTGTAGCGGCAAAGAAGCCAATAGGTAACAGGAACAGCCGTCAGGCACATGATTTGGCAAGTACGGGCATCCATTGACAGACCTGTCAGAAATGCGGTCAGCATGACCATCTGGATAGAGGAGCATGTCCTCGCCAGTCTGTCATGCCACAGGATGCCACCAAACAGGTCTCTCCATCTCAAAGATGTCCTTTCTAACTGTTTACGGAAGAGCAAGGACAGAAAATAGACCAAGGGAAAAACAAATAACCACAAGCCTAAGACGACCTCGATAATCCTACAGGCAACTCGGCTATATTTAAAACCGGTCAATATGAATGCGTAATGGACTATCGTACTGGCATTCGCGTATATTTCGCCGTAAGCCATCAACACGGTTAAGGCTAAAAATAAGCAGAGAGGCAGCCATGAGCGTTTTTCTCTATGATACAGGGAATGTGAAACAATAAAACGCAGCACAATCGCCAATGCTAACAAGAGGAGAGCGGGATGAGTCCAGCTCATCCTCCCTCCAAGCAGACTTAGCATCCATACTGAACAGATAGCCAAGTCAAAGAGCAGCAATTTTGATTTCATACCAATTCCTATATCTTGTTTTCTTCCTCGTCAAAGGCTTCATCTGCCATGGAAGCATAGCAAGAATGTCGTTCCTCTTGCGTGTCAGCGACTCCTCTCAAACAAAAATCATGGAGACGGCCAAAGAAATTCATCCGTGTACTGCTGTCCTTAGCCATTCCTGCCATCGTACCCTGAGCACTGTAGTCAAAGTTGCGGGCATTGCGGATGGAGAGGTTGAAAGCCACCTCCACGGAATCCTGATTGGCTCCCATATAGGTGAAAGTCCATCCCTTTCCCTTCAGTCTTTCCACCAACTGTTTGACAGCTGAGCCTGTGTATTCCTTGGAGGCATTCTCAAGCCCATCGGTAATAATGGTGACTACAACCACGGCATCCTCGATGTTCTCCACATGGTTGTTCATGGAGGTCAGCGTGAAGCCCATGGCATCATAAAGCGGAGTGCAGCAGCAAGGCTGGTAGTCATCCATCGTCAGCTGACGTGCCTCTGCCACAGGAACCTTGTCGAAGACATATTTCTTCTCACAGTCGCAGAATGTCAGCAGCGACACATAATGTTCCTGTGTGTCCGCGTACTTCTCCTGTGCTTTCTTGATGCCGTTCAGCGTCTCATTGAATCCGCTGACAGCAGCCTGGCGGATACATTCCATCGATCCGCTCTTGTCAAGGATAATCACATTGAAAACCTGTGTTTTCGTCGTCCTAGTCTCATTCTTTTCCATGATTCTTCTTTCTTATATTGTTGTTACTGATTCTGTTTTATTGTATGGCTATTGTATCTGCCACAGTGCCATTCGGCTCTTCAACGGATGCCGTGTTCCTGCCACGTGCGACAAGAGACCGCAGCCCATACGAATCTGCCAGCAAGTCAATGGTGCTTGTCATGACCGGTCCACACATGGCACCTGCACTGGCAGGAAGACCGTCTTTTTCCAATGTGACCATGATGGTGTATAATGGGCTGTCAGCAGGAAAGTAGCCGTACAGCTCCATGCGCCTGTCGCTGCTGTCCACAATCTGGAAGGTACGGCCACATGCTGCGACATCGGTATAGTCACGGTCAACACGGCAAAACAGCCCTTTTGTGACCGCATTGCGCAAGCCTTTCTGCAAAGTCTCAATATGCTCAGGAGCGGCAATCTGCTCGTCCAGGACAGTGACACCATAGCCCTTCTTAGTCAACTGAACCATTTTCCCGCCATTGGCTACGACATTGTAGAATGCCAGGACACCCATGACATAATTTGGATCGCCGGAAAGATAGGTGCTTATTCTGTCATAAAACTCATTCTGGCGATTTCCAAATGCCATCTCCCTTGCCTTGGTAAAGGCGACCTGGGAGCTGTGACCCAGTGCCTGCTCCAGACTGATGACACCATAGCCGCCACGATGCCAGTTATGGTCTCTCACGTCTTTGTAAACCCCATATTCCGTGTCAATCGTGTCATCGGGGGAGAACTGACCGGTTGACAGCAGGGCCAGATAGACGGGGGCACCCAGCATGAGTGGCTGCTCCTCGGAATAAGTGTCTTTGCATGGAACGAAGGAACTGCCATTACGAAGCAGCGACACATCGGCTACCAGATGTCCGGTGGATGTCTCTACGACATAGACGGCTCCGAACTCACATGCACATTCCGTCATTTTATCCTGCAAGACCTGACTGACTGCATCCTCCAATACTTCATCATTGTATGTCGTGGGCTCAGGTTCTTCTACAGGTTCCCAGTCGGCCAGTTTCCGCAACCGTTGTATATCCACATCTGACAAGGGGAGCTGTCCTCCATCTTCATGGTAATGGATCAGCCACCTGGCTCCACTTTTTCCGAGGGTGGCATTTTCATCTGCTTTCAAATAATAGTGGGCGGCAAGTTCCGCATTGACAACATCCTTACCATATCTCCCCCTGTAGGCATCGGCAAGAATCGTGTACACAAAGGGAATCCTGTCAGCCAATGCTGCCAGCTTTGGTATGTCTGGACTGGAGCAATCTCTCCAGTTCGGAATGCATAGCAGCAACTCAGCAAAAGAACTTCCACGTTCTGCGCCCATCTCGATCAGACGCTGACCTTCAAGGGTGTCTCCTCTTTCCACGGCAAAGATACCTTGCACGGAATAGAAATCCGGCATTCCCTGCATATCCAGTTCCTCCGCCATCGCCAATGCTTCTTCTATCTGTCCTTTCTCATATTTGTCCACGGCTTCTATGACAAGCTTAAAATCATTCTTTTCAGGCAAGGTGTCTAAATACGCCTCCATGCTGCTGATGCTGCCGAAGTCATCTGCCAAAGAGACCATGTTCAGCATACCGATGAAGTCTTTCTTCACGCCATTGCCTGTACGGTAGCGGTCTGCCAGTTCAAGACAAGCCTGCCCGTCTCCCCATTTGACACGTTCCTTTAGGGCTTCAATTTCATTTACTTGTACCAGTGGCTGTACATGGTCTTGCACGTCATCCATCAGTTGCTGATCCGAGCAGCTGAACATTGCCAGTGTCATGGCAACGATTGCTAACAGGTTCTTCTTCATATTGCTTTGCTTTTTACTTGTTACTAATCTTCAGAAAGTTCATCCATGTTTTTTCTGAGTACGGTACGGACAACGCCAAGCAACTGGAGTGACTGGCGCAGGTTCTGTTCCAGCGACTCCTCATTGGCATAGTAGAACTCACAGGAGGCTGATACATTCTTGAAGGTCTGGTCAACATAGACCTTTGCCAGCTTCAGCTCACGGGTCATCTTGTTGCAGACAGCCAGCACGAGTGTTTCCTTGCCGTCCTCAATCTCATGAAACTGGGGCAGCATCACGGAAACATAGGAATCATCCTCGTCACCGGTCAGTACAAAAATGCTCTTCATCTGATAGCGGAGCAGGATGTCTCCGTCATTATCCAGTTCCGGGCGGTAACCCATCTTTTCGAGGGTTGCCATGATTTGCTCTTTCTTTGTCATATCTTTATCCTCCTTTCTTGCTATGCAGCATCTTCGTTGTCGGTGATTTCTTTCGCATCCGGATTTTCGGACTCATTGCTCGTCTCATTGTCATCCTCACATGCGGCCATTGCACGACGGAGGAAAATAGAGCCTGCCTCCAGATGCAGAATCATACGGGAGATAAGCTGCTCCAGGTTCTCACCACCAAAGAGTTCACGCTCATAGAACAGCCACATGCTGTCATTGAGCTTGTTGGCCTTGACATACTTCAACGTGCCGTTCAGCTTGTCCATCAGCTGGTAGAATGCGACATTGCTCTCGTCATCAATGTCCAGCACGCCAGGGAGGGCAATGTTCAGGAAATCCTCGTCACTCTCATTGGGCATGTAGAGGTAATGCTTGCCCTCATACTGAAAGCCATAGCCGAGACCTTCCAAATCATCCATCTCAAAGCCCATTGACTTAAATGCCTCCAAAATCTTTTCCTTCATAGTCGTATTGTTTTTAAGTTATTATATATTACATGTGAAAACCAATAGTTGCGGGCTTGCATTCCTCATCCTTTGGCGAGAACTCACAGCGTACACGCTCGAACTCCCTCAAATCACGGCTGCTGACCGAAGGGGACTTGTGGGAGATGGACTCTTCAAGCAGTGACTGCGTGATGAGCTTGTAAGGCTTGTCCTTCTCCTTGATGCTGGCGTTGAACATCTTGCGTGAGGCAACCTTGACGATGTAGCTGATGTCGCTACAGTTGTAGCCCTTGGTCAGGTCTGAAAGCCTGGCATAGTCGATACCCTCTTCTGCCGGCAGTTTGGACAGCGCAAGGCGGAACAGACTTTCACGAGCCTTGTCATCGGGCATATCCACATAGATCATCTCGTCGATGCGTCCTGTTCTCAGCACTGCCTTGTCAATACGCTCCGGATGGTTGGTGGCTGCAAGGACATAGATGCCCTTTTCTGCCGCATTGTTCAGCATACACAGGAACTCGTTTGTCTCGCCATTCTGGTAGTTGCGGTCATCGTTGGTGCGCTGTGGCACCATGGCATCGAACTCGTCAAAAAAGACCAGAGTCGGGGCTTTGCGCTCAGCCATGCGGAACACCTCACCGATCTTTTCCTGCGTACCGTGTACCAGCGTCGATGCAATGTCGTCGGGCACAACCTTGATGAAGTTGATGCCGACCTCCTCGGCAATCTTCTCTGCGAAGTACGTCTTGCCGCATCCGGCGGGGCCGTAGAACAGCAGGCTTGGAGGCGTGATGTCATAGGCCTCGGCACACTCACGGTTGTTCAGCACATTGATGAATCCCTCGGTCACTAACTGCTTCAGTTCGTCCATGCCTGCCACGTCCTTGAATCCCTGACGGGGCTTGCATTCTGCCTTCTTGGGTTCGGACTGGGCTACGGCAACCTTGACAGGCTCTATATGTTCCTGCTTTTCGCTTGACTGTCCGGAGGTCAGCTTGCGAAGCCATTCCTTCTCAGCATTGGTCTTTGTATTCATATTCGTATCTCCTTTTATAATTGCTCTCAGTATAAGTGAGTGTCAGAAATACCTAATACTATCATGGATGGTCATATTTTTTAGTTCATAATAGCTAAATCGAAAGAAACTTGTTTAGGGCAGTCCAAACAAATGGTCATTGGCCCTGACCGTCCACACAATGCCCTCCATGTCCAATGGGGCGACCAGAACTCTAAATGAATCAGTCTCTTGCCACAATCCGGGCATACATCACGCCAATGGAGTGTAACTTTATCAGGATGTTCCATCATGCTGCCAATTACATCTTCCCAAGGGAAGAAGACCTTCCTTGCGGACTCTGGAACATCATCGGCTGATCCTTGGGAGTTGGCTTTTTCCTTCCTTTCTTGTTCTCCCTCTGGTCTCAGCGCATTGCCTTGGTCAAACACCATGTCTGAGATGCAGTGTCTGAAAATCGGTACTTGACTGCTTTTTGCTGTGTAGTCATGCATGATATCATCCAGCCCTTCCTCCTTCATGCAGAGCTTTTTCATCAGGTCTCTGACAAGGGCTTCAACTATTTCTTTTTTCATATATAATTTGTTATTTTGGATGTATTCTATAAAAACTGTCACTCCATAGTCAGTTTGTCAACCCAACACACCACAGAGCCTTTTCTGTCAGGCAATGTTTAATCCGGTTGTAAGGAACAGGGAAATGAAATACCCCTGCCGCAAAGCAGCTGATGGCATAGGGCTGAAAGGAAAATACGATGCTATCCTTAGTCAAGCCTGCGCAAGGAAGTGTGAAACCTCCTGTCTTGTTCCCTTTTTCATCCTTATTTGACACATATTCCATAATGTCCGGATTCCATTTTTTGTATTGAGATGTCTTTTTTGCTTCTTCGAGCAAGATGGTTAGGACTTCATCCATACACTCTGGCTTGAAGAGATAATCATTGTCGATTTCCTGCTGATGCACATGGTCATACGACACGAGCTTTTCTGTATAGTAACCATGTGTGCCGCCATTGTATTCATGTGTAAATTTCAGATAGGACACGAATCTGTCCGTGCAGACCTTGGCTTGAAGTTCCACGCATAGAAACACAGAGAGCTTATAGTCTTCATCATCTATGTTAAAATCTCCATACTCATCCCTTTTATCATCAAAATACTGTCTGGAAGCATATTGGGCTACCCCATTGTCATCACAGATATTCACTACCGAAGTTTCTTCTGTTGATGATGTCCCCGTGATTTCAGTGAAAAGCCACCGTCTGATCGTTGAAGCATTCCGGATGGAAGATTTTGGGAAATCAACAGCCAATTCATAGTGTGCATTTGCCCCGACATCCGTGATACTGTCAAACTTATACCTGTAATATGACGGCTGCATCTCTGAGTGCAAGGATAATTCTGGCAGGGTGTCATCGACAATCGTATCAATAAGAACCGAATCCATAGTCTTGGAAATATCCACAGAGTCTTTGCAGGATTCAGAGTCCATACGATTGGAACGGGATAAACTCCCTCCACATCCTCCTGTTACTGCAACAAGGAGTACCAATAAGGTGACAAACAAACCCGTCTTTTTCATCTTTGCATAGTTTCTGTTGTTTAATTGGCAGTACTTAAAAGTGTGTGTGTTAGGCTGTTCACCCGATTTTGTCAATGACCTTATCCTTCACTTCTTCCACGCCGTCAATTGCAGAGATGTGGGTCATGGCAGCTTGCAACTCCCCAAATGAATGGACGGCAAAGGATATGTTACAGTTCACGATGCAGTCCACTGTATTTGTGGTGAGAGAACTGATGGACAGGTGCAGCTCGTTGGTAATGCAGTTAATCATGTCAATCAAGAGATGATAGCGGTCAACTGCCATAATGTGTATGCTCACAGGATAGAGAACATCCGGATTGTCCTTGTAGTCAACCGAAACGATGGAGTCCCCCTGCTTGGATGCTTGCATGATGGCTACAGGACAGTTGCGCTTGTGGATTGTGATGTTGCCGTCAGCCTCCTTGAAACCGATAACCTCCTCACCGGGGATTGGATGGCAGTTCTGGCAGAAACAATAGCTTGGCTTCTCCTGCTTTGCGAAATAACTCTTCAGGAAACGCTTTGCCTTATAGGTCAGCACATAATCCTGCCAGTCTGCCTGTGGCTGGATCTCAGGACTGGTCACAATCTCGACCACATCGCCACGGTGCAGCTCGGTCTTGACGGAAGCCAGTTGTCCGTTGATGCGGGCATAGTGGGCATTCCGCCCGATATGGCTGTGGATCTCGAAGGCAAAGTCAAGAACCGTAGCCCGCTTAGGCAGGTTGACAGGCTTTCCCTTGGGCGTGAAGACCATGATGTCGTCATTGTAGAACGTGGTCACGACATTCTCTATGAAGTCACCCTCTTTCTGGTGGAACTCCAGGTCACGCAGTACAGAACGGAACTTCTCAATCCAGCGGCGCACGTCATCTTCCCTCCGTTCTGCCACCACACCGAGCTGTGAGGAGCGAACCATACGCTCGCTGCTGATATGCACCTCTTCCCAGCACCCGTAGTCTGAGAGCAACTGAACGTGGAACGACTGATAGCCGTTCTCCTTGGGAGAGTCGATGTAGTTGATGATGCCACATGGCTTCTCGTTGAAGATATTGGTCAGACGGGCATAGATCTTCAGTGCCATGTCTTTTTCCTGCTCCATGTCCTCGCAGGGGAACATGACCTCCACGATATGGCGGAAAGGCACATGGCTGAAATCATCTCCAGACTTGCGCATCTTACGCCAGATGCTGTAATGAGTACGGTAGATGGTCTTTACTTTGACGTTCAGACCCTCTTTGGCAAGAATGTCCTGTATCCTGCCCATAAAGGCATGAAGGCGTTCCTGCTGGGTCTTCTTGTCTTTCTGAATCAATCCTGCGATTTGTTCATACTCATGAGGGCAGCGGTAGCGGAAGCTCAGGTTCTCCAGCTCAATCTTGACATTGTACAGCCCGAGACGGTTGGCAAGGGGAGCGTAGAAGAAGTCGGTCTCGCCGGCAATCTTCATCTGCTTGTCAGGGCGCATGCTTTCCAACGTGCGCATATTGTGCAGGCGGTCGGCAAGCTTTACCAGCAGGGCACGGATGTCATAGTGGATGGAGTTGAGAATCTGCTTGTAGTTGTCCACCTGCTTCGACATCTCATACTGCTCCTTGCTCTGCTTTGTCACCACGCTGACGAGAAATGCCACGTCCTTTCCGAAACGCAGCTGAATGTCGTCCATTGTGTAGTCGGTGTCCTCCACCACGTCGTGCAGAAAGGCAGCGATGACGGGATTGGCTCCAAGCATCAGCTCCTCGGCTACGATGGTGGCCACGGCGATGGGATGGAAGATATAGGGTTCCCCGGACTTGCGTTTCTGGTCAGCATGTGCCTCCCGTGCAAGCTCAAAGGCTTCACGGATTCTTGCCATGTCCCCTGCGGACACTCTCTTTTCCATCACTGAGAAAACCTTCTGGGCCTTCTCCTGAATCATCATGTCGTAGTTCTGCTTCATAACCTTGCAACTTTAATCGTTCAACATCTTGTATGTATCTATGGTTATTGAGTGCCCAAAGTAACCAAAACTATCGCCCAAAATAAAAAAGCCCCCCAATTTGTGGATTGGGAGGCAATATGAGTGATGTTTATACTGATACTTATCTATTCCATCTCAATGATAATGGCAGTGTAGTTGTCTCCTGCTTTTTCCTCGCAGATTGCCTTGTATTTCTCAGCAACCTGCTCAACGTCCTTGGCACATTGCAGGGTATGGAGCAGTGTCTCATCATCAATGGCATTATACAGACCGTCCGTACATAGCAGGATGCGGTCAAGCGGCTGGAGCTGGATTGTCCTAACATCCGGCACGGCATCTTCAGGATGGCGGGTAAAGAACGCCTTGTTGATATAGGGCAGACTGATGGAGCTTGATTCTATATGGTCGATGGTACGGTATCTTACGTTGCCCTTGATGTCTATGACATAGCAGCGGCTGTCGCCGGCATGAGCAATGGTAGCCTGGTTTCCTTCAATGCTGCACATCACAAGGGTTGTTCCCATCTGGTAGTAGCCAGACTTTTCATCCAAAGCCTTGCTTGCAGCCTTTGACGCATCCATGATTTTTTGCTCCGAATCTGGCATATCGGGATTGTCCTGCCAGTATTCCGTAAACGAATCGCATATCGTCTGGCTGGCAATCTCCCCACAGGAATGACCGCCCATGCCGTCACAAACGACAAACAAGGTACGGTTATCACTGATTTCCGCTATATTGCAGCTGTCCTCGTTGTTCATACGAGGTCCTTTCTCTGAGAATTGACAGTATTTCATATTTCTTTTATTTGATAGTCCACCCCTTACTATTCAGGAACTTCTTACATTGCCCACAAAAAGAAGGGTTCTGTGAGAACTTGTTGCCATGCTCCGCATCCACCATGAAGCAATGCTCATCGCTGCAATGGTTCAATCCAAAGGAATGTCCGAGTTCGTGCATCATCAGTTTCACCAGATGGTCGTTACTGTGCGGTTTTCCCGATGGGCGCGTGGAAGACATGACGGCAACGTATGCACCCACAGGACTTACACCGAATATGCCGTAAGTGGACGATATTTCATTTGCCTTATAGATGACCTCATTCGTCAGGCCAAGGACTACATCCCCTTTACGGAGCTTGCTGAGGTCTTTCAACAACCCCGTACCGCTATATCGGTGCGTTCTTTGTTGTAATATTCCTTCGGTAATGCTATAGGCTTTGCCTGCAAAGAGACGAATGGATAGACTTTCTTCAGGACTTCTTCCAGCATCCGTGCTTTGTCAGTAGGAAAATCATCATAGCTGTATAAACGGATACATCGGGGAGAATTGTTTTTCTTGGCGGTTTTATGTGACTCCGTATTTTGAGCAGGAACGCCATTATCGTTCCCACCTTGACATGCAATAAGCATATTGCATATCAGCATCATGATGCATTGACAGAGAAATTTATTCATAATAGTATAAATTGCTATAATTGAATCGAGTTAATTCTGACTGGGTATCATCCAAACTTTTCATCCGGGCTGGGATTTCCTCCAAACTGTATGCTTCAATACAGTTTTTCAACCGGAGAGCAAACCTCTCTCTTTCCTTGTAGATTTCGTCCTCTGTGGCAGGGATTCCCTGCTCTATGGCTTCCTGCAATTCTGAGATAATCATGCCGGAGAACAGTCCGTGAAGTCCATACCGCTTGGCAAACTGGTTGGCATGGCACCAGATTCCGATGCAGGTTTTGTCCCAGAGGAACTGGACGTGACGGTCTGTAATCATGAATCGTTCATACTTACCGTTCTTACTTGGCTTTGAGAAAAGGCCGTACTCATTGCCATGCCCCAACATCACAATAGTATCGCTTGCACGAATAGCGCGAATCACGTCAGAATTCGTGCTTGCCTCTGTTACATGAGAAATTAAGTCTTCTCGTGTATCGTATAGTACAGAGAGGAACTGTGTAGTTGGGTCGTTGGCATGTATAACGGTCATTGCAGTAATCTATTCGTCGAAGGGATTTATTTTTCATCTTTGAGGATAACTTGCCCGTCCTTTTTGACCAGCAGGTATTCATGATGCTCGAAAACACCATCTGACACAGGAGTATTCTCACTATAGCCAACAATATATTCATATCCGCCGTTGGTGAAAATGTATATATCCTTGTCATCATCATATTTGCCACCAATAATAACAAGGTCTGGTTGTTCGGACATATCAGCCTTGAATGACCATGATGCATAACGGAGTGTGCCGTTGCCGTCTATATTGTCTATACGGACAATGTAGTCTTTTGTCCTGAAATAGCGCACAAGCCGGACATAGTCGGACAATGACTGATGCAGTTTTTTATGCGGTACATCTCCTTTTTCTACAAATTCCTTGCCGTTGAAATGATACAACCTGTACCTGTCGCTGATAACAGGAATAGTTTCATCAACATAGATGACGATTGGGATATATAAGTCTCTTGCCTTAGCGTCATACTCAAACAGCCAGTTCCAGCCTTCGCCGTTGGTCGTATGGTACCAATCGGATATGACATAGTTTATTTCCAGTCCGCATTCGTCAAGGTCGTCGCCGCCGTCAAATACAGCGACATTCTTCAGCGTGTCATTGTCAATCATGAAGCCGTCCAGCCACATATAGCCGTCATTGCTGGATACACGATGGCTTCTGGCCGTTATGTAATATGTCGTTCCGTCATCCTTTTTGATGGAATGCACGGAGGACACCCAAGCCGGCATTTCCTCCTTTTCCCTCATGTCTATAGTCACAAGTTTGCCGTCTTTCGACAGAAACTGACAGAGAACACCAAAGTCCGGACACGTTCCTCCCAGACCAGTATTCCAACTGTGAAATCTCATTTTGCCATCCTCGGAAATGCAGGTGGAAAGCGTTTCCTTGTCTATGTCAATGGAATCGGGGATATGCCACAGCGAATCTGACGATTCCGGATCCGCAGTAGTGATATTATTCTTTGACTGGTTTACGCATGAACAAAACAACCCCAGCAGCACTAATGATAATATAGATAGTTTTTTCATCTTTTTATACTTACATTGTTGTTATCTCGCCTCTATAGAGGCCATCTGCCATGTGGAGTATGATATCGTGCATTTCCAAGTCATCCTTGTAGAATTGCGGAATAGCGGCATAGCCGATGGCAGCACCAAGGATATTGCCAGTCACGGCACCTGTGCTGTCGCTGTCGCCTTTATGGTTGACGGAAGCAATCATGGCTTCCTCAAAGCTGTCGAAATGCTTCAAGGAACAATACAGCGCAATAGCCAAGGCTTCTTCTCCTATCCATCCTTCGCCAAGGCAACTGATATTCTCCAAGTCACTTTTGCCGTTATCAAGCAAGAGAATGGCTTGCTCTGCCAGTTCTGCCATACGTTCTATGTCGTTATGGTATGTAACGTATTGTTTGTGCAGTTCCTCAACTCCTTCCATGATATACCGTTTCATACTTTCCTGTGTCGGTTCACTGTCGAGTGCCAAACGGTAAATAATATGAGACATCAAGGAGGCCGGGATAAAACCCAAGGGATGCTGGTGGGTAATCTCTGCGGCTTCACCAGCTAGTTTATCTGCTTCTTCTATGCTCATTCTATCTTGAACAGCGGCATAGAGGGGTATCGGAGCAATGCGCATTACACCGCCACAGCCCTTGCTGTTGTTCATTGGATCCTTTCCCCGATAGATGGCATCCAAAGAATTTATGCAGGTAATACCTGGAGCACGGCGATGGTTCATTTCAGGAATGTCAGTAATCCAGCAATCCTTGTATTTTGGTGTTTTCTTTCCGACTTGGGTCAGATACCACTCAATATATGCCCTGCAAATACCATATTTCGGGGATATGTTCTGCTTTTTGGCGTTCAGAAGTCCATTGGCTGTGTAAAGTGTCATCTGTGTATCGTCTGACACGACTGCCTTACCTGCTTGTCCTGTCCCATCAAGCCAGTGCTGCCTTGTGTCCAGTCGGGTGATGCCACGCTCACCATAGTGGGCTTGGATTCCCTCATA
Source organism: Prevotellaceae bacterium (assembly GCA_022508665.1). Taxonomy (GTDB): domain Bacteria; phylum Bacteroidota; class Bacteroidia; order Bacteroidales; family Bacteroidaceae; genus Minthosoma. Next base: position 15,612 of record JAFLUT010000004.1, read on the forward strand.
GGACGAAATAAACTCTACCGGATATCCTAATGCATCACCTATGGCTCCGCCTATCAGCGACCCTCTGATTCTGTCTTGTAATGTATTCATTGCTCTATTGATTTTACTATGTTTTCTGCGTGTCTGTCTGCCAGATCGTCAAAAGACTTGATAAAGTCAAGATGTTCCTTGCTCACAACTCCGAGATAGGCAAGCACACTGTTCCAGTCGGGGAACTTCTCTGAGCCGAGCTCAATCCATTCGCCAGAGAACTCACTCGTGCCGTTTTTGCCACGGTCATCTATCAGATAGTCTCCCTGGCATAAGTCCTTGCGATGGGTGATGACCATGCGCTTGTGAAATACGTCATCAAGATATCGTGTCACCCACTTTACTTTGTCCGACCACGACGAGTGATTCTTCCAAGGAGCCATAGAGAGAATGAACAGGTCATAGTGCTTCTGCAACTCATGCACCGCCTCTATGGCACCCGGCATCGGCTTCATCAGCCCAAACAACCCCGGAATCTCATCCAGCCGACCTTCGTATTCCTTCTTGACTTCCTCACAGACTTGTGCCAGACCAGACTCAAAATCCACCAATACGCCGTCCATATCGATGAACACACGCTTCTTCCTTTCAAGATGCTTGTCACGCTTGTCATAGTTGTCACGCAGTTCGGTGAGTATCTGGCAGAACTCCTGCTCAGTAAGGATGGTCTTGTATGGGTCTCGTTCCCCTCGGCTATGGAAGAGTGTCTTGCCCCTCGTTGTCATCAGTGCTGTGCGGAAACGCTCGTTTTGTTCAAACATGGCTGTATATGCCCGGCGAACCAATTGCAGGTATTCCTCCGATTGCCTGTCTATGGCGATTCCTTTCCACCATACAATCTGGTCAGTCTGCCAGCCTGTAGATGTCATCTTCTTGGCATTCTTGCCTTTCATGGAGCATATCTGACGCTGCTTGTCCTTGTCTTTCTGCTTTAATGACTGGAGGAAACCTTCCATGCTGCCGCAGACAACTCCGTCGAAATGGAAGCTGTTGCTGCACAGATTCGACAACACATCTGAGGGGTAGCTACTCTTTGACCAGATGTCAACAGCCTTGCCACGCCATACTAACCACTTTATGTTTAACCTCTTAATCATTTTTTAATAATCCATTAATCAGAAAATATAATCCTCTTCAACACCACACCAGTTTGGCCACATTCGAGGATATAAGACTCGTTTGTATTCGTCTTTCCTCTCTTCTCTCAAATCTGTTAGTATCATGCAAAATTCTTGATCAGTCAGGAGTGTCTTGTGTGAATCATTTCTGCCACTGTCATATTGTAATTGTTTCCCAACGGTTGACATCAAAGCGTTACGAAAACGACCACACCACAAGTACATCGCAATATACGCATTACGCACCAACTGATTATACTCCGATGATTGACGGTTTATAGCACGTCCTTTCCACCATACAGTCTGGTCTTTTTGCCAGTCTGAAATGGAATGCAGTCGTGCCTCAGTTCCTTTCATCCCACAGATTTTACGCTGTATCTCTGTGTCCTGATATTTGAGGGATTGGAGGAATCCTTCCATGCAACCACAAGATACCTCATCGAATCGAAAATCATTGCCACAAAGGTTAGATAAGATGTCTTCCGGATGGCTGCCCTTAGCGCATATATCTGTTGTCTTAATAACTATAGTCTCCATCTTCATTAATCCATTTTGCTATAAAAATAACTTCTTTAGGTGTTATTTTACGACTCTCTCTATTGTATTTTAGACAAGATAAATCACTTTACCATTTTACTACATACCTTCCTTTTTGTTTCAAGACACTCATGAATTCATTTTTTCATGCAGACTCATTCCTTCCATCTTTTTGAGGTCTTCTGGAAAAAATCAATAGGTTGGACGTGAAATTCTAAACCACTTGTTTCGCTTGAGAGTCGTCTGGCATGATTTATAATTTCTACAAAAGTCTTTGGTAGAATGATATTTTCCACATCAAAGGCTTTATCAAATAGTGGAGCGATGTATTCATCTTGAAATCCTGCAATCCCACACCCTATTCTTGTTACATAAAATGTAAGATCAGAATGTTTTTGGGCGAATTCGATGAAATCATCAACGTATGGGCGAATGGTTTCCACTCCTCCTTGCATGGTAGGAATGGCATAAGACCGTCCTTGTAAACCTACTCCTTGCCCCCACACGGCACCAAAGCGACTATAGGCAAGACGAGCTGCACCACCGCCATGCGAACCTGCAAGATTACTGCCAAAGACGAAGATCTCATTTTCTCTAAGCTCCGATATTCTTTCGGGGGTATATTCTCTGTTATACATAATTATTTTTATTGCTGTATGATAATCCATATTCGCCAATTCAGCTAAAACTGTACAATAGGTTGGCAACAGATTGGCTCTTGCCAGCACACCTTTCTCTCCATGCATATCTCCATATGTCGGTATGCACAACGTAAAGCAGGCAATATCCTCCTCGTCATAGTCATACGACTCATCGGGTTCTGCATCATGGGTGTATCCGTACACAGATTCATATTTCTCAAGCAGGCTGACAATACGATGAGCCGTCATAATATCAATGCCAAGATCATTCTCCACTGTAAAGTGATATTGTTCCTTCCATCCTTCTTCTGTAATATCCAGTACAATGGCTAAGGCTATCTGGACATACCATTGTCGCATGACTCTCATTACCTCATAGGCACCACCAGAGTCTTCCTCTTCGTCACCAGTAAACGCAACAACCACATTTTCATTCAGGTTTCCTTGAATCATGTCATATAGTACGCAAGCATTGGTTAGACTGTTGTCAAAGGTACCTTTCATTATTCCACCTTTTACTTCTTCACAGAATAGTCTGTCATACACGCAGTCAACATGCGACGATATCAGGATGACAGGTTGATTCCTTACAGGCTTCTTGCCATATATCCGACACAGCCGTCCATTATGTATAAGCTTATACTCCGTATTCTCTAACAATTCTTCTATTACTTGAAGCCTGTTGGTTACTGTGAAATTATGTCCATTGTCCTTGCAATCAACGGTTACTCTGCTTAAGATTTCATTTATTTCCATACCTCAAACCAGTTTTTTGTTTACAATTATTACTATCGTTTATTCTTAACAATGTCTTCCGCCATCTTGCGCATTTCATCCAGTTCGTTGAAATTTTGAGTGTTTCTAAACTTGACAATGACTTTGGCTTTCTGGTCAATGAGACCATAGATTTCAATCTCCTCATCGTTTGTCATGCCAAAACTATCTTCGTCCATATAGTAACGTCCGTCTGGATTCAGCTGCCAGCTTACTTCTGCCACTCCGTTTTTAAAGGCACGGATGAAAGAGGGATAATGGAAAGACAGCCTCTTTGCCTGTTCTTGGGCATCTTTTGACAGGTTCTTCAGAGATTCCCAGTCAACATCATCTTCTGTTACTATCACAAGCTTCTGGCTGCCATCCATGAACTCGTAAGCGGACTTTGTGTTGTGGTTCAGTAGATAGCGTGGCTTCCACCAGCCCCACATACTCTCGTTGACAATGGCCATACCTTCCCCTAAATCCATTGTTTCGTATGGGCTTTCCTTGTACTTATCCGTGATAAGTATGTTGTATAGCCTTTCTTTCTCACTCTCACCCTTTATCATTTTGCTGATTTTATCGCATATATTCATATCTATTTCATGTCTTATTTACGATTGTCTCTATTGCATTTATCATCTCTTCTGGAAGAGCGTACCGAATATCGTTCCGTTTTGCGTCAATAGATTCGAGAAAATGGGGGAGTTCAGACTGGTACACCTGCTTCATGCGTGCATTATCCTCATTGCCATGCGTAAACGAATAGGTGATGTTCGCTAACCTGTCGCACAGTTTTATGAAAGGTGCAAAAGCAGTTTCACGAATGCCCTGATAGTATTTCTCGCCGGCACGTTCTGCACGTGTACGTCCCTTGTCATTTGTCAGCGCATACACGATTTCCGCGGCAGTCAGTGACTGGTCATCGCCCATCCACCTCTTGGCAATCCGCATCACATCGTTATAAGTCAGACAGGCATCTTCAATACTATCATGGTAATAGGTTCCAAAAAACATGGGAAGAATGTCCTGTTCGCCAGTACAAACAACATGTCCATACTTGTAAACGGAATCGGCCACCATATCCAGATGGAAACCGTAGGGACGATCACCGTCGTATGTCTGATTGACACTTGCATGAAGTGCGTGTGCACTTTCTTTGATTTGGCTTATCACATCGGCATACTTGTCAATGTAATGCTGAAATTCGGTCTTTGTCATTTCCCGTTTACATTATAAAACTCCAACTTGAACCCTCTTTGTTTCATCTCATCATATTTCTCTTGGTTGAACTTGAAGAGACAGGCTTCTCTTTTGGGAGAGTTGAAAACGGTCTCGTCCAACTGTGTGAGTATTTCCAGATGTTTCATCTTGTTGTAGAAGTTGCGCCTGTCAAACTTCACATCAAGAATGGCTTCATAGAGTAGTTGCAGTTCTTTCATCGTGAATTTCTCTGGCAGCAGCTCAAAGCCTATTGGCTCAAAGTATATTTGCTTGCGCAGCTCTTTTTGTGCCATTTGCAGGATAAGGTCATGGTCAAAAGCCAATGGCGGTACTTCATCTAAGGCGAACCATTCGGCTTTTGCCGCATCATCCCCACCTTTTACTTCTTGAATACGCACAAGTGCGTAGTATGCGATGGTAAGCACCCTTTCCCTTGGGTCACGATCTGGATCTGAAAAGGTGTGGAACTGCTTGATGTAGGCTCCTTCCAGACCGGTTTCTTCTTGCAATTCTCTCAAAGCTCCGGCTTCTGCCGTCTCATCCATTCTCAGGAATCCTCCGGGAAATGCCCAATGTCCCTTGTATGGGTCTATGCCACGCTCAACCAGTAGTACTTTCAGCTTTGTTCCGTCAAACCCGAATATCACGCAGTCTGTCGTGACACTTGGGTGTGGGTACTTGTAGTGATATTTTAACTCTTCCATATTGTTCTCGTGTAATTCTTACGCAAAATTACTGGTTTTATCTTAATTTACCAAATTTTTGAGCGTAAAACTTACACGAGAACTTCAAGTTTTATTTCACTATTTCCCCTTTTCCATTGACTATTACCTTGTCATAGTTGGTGGAGGTGCAGAGGTATAAGTCATTACCAATGGCATCAATGTCCTTATATAGTGGCATAGTCACGATACGACCGTCTGTCGTCATCAGTCCCTCATAGCCCTGTCCTGCAACGTATGCCCTTAGGCGGGCAGTAGCCATCGGATGGTATGACTCTACAACAGGAACATCATACTCATTACCTTCTCCATCATTCGTTTCGCGACGGTACAGAATTTCATCCTTCTCGTATTCCAGAGCACGGACACCGGAAATGTAGAAATCATTGATAAGCGTTCCTTGTATATCATACTTGCGCATAGTATGGTCTGACATTGTCACATCAATCGTGCCGTCATTGATATAGATGAAACACTCCATCATAGGAATTATAGGCTTCAGATCTTTATCAAAGACTGCCATCTCTTCCCCTTTCTTCACTAACCACATCCTAAAGTCATTAGTTGGATAGATAGAGCTGTATTCCATCGGTAATACGATATTGCCCGTCTTGTCCATCAGACCACACTGCTCACCGTCATTCGTATCGACAACGCAGTAGTCGCCATGAAATACATAGCCTTCCATATTTGGGATATAAGGCATCTTCTTGTCGATTACCACCTTGCCAGTTGCATCAATGAACTTGATGTAACCGTCTTCCTCTACACTGGCAAGTCCATCAGAAAATATCCAGGCATGATCATACTTTGGCTCAATGATTACCTTGCCGGTATTCTTGCTGAAATAACCACGTTTCTTGCCATTGCTGAAGCAAATGAGAGTATCCTTACCTGTCGGCTTGGCAATCCATGCTACATGCTTCAAGTATTTCTCGCCAGTACGGATATTGTAAACATAACCTTTGCCGTCATCATGGTTATGGAAGTAGATGTCACGGCTGATATAGGTCTTGCCGTAACAATATGAGCTGTCACAAATGCCATACTGCCTGTCATACCATCTCCATGCTTCATTGATAAACGCCGCAATTATCAGAAAGGCAATCGATGCCATGACAATCGCCGCACTTGTCGCAAACAGTCCCCAGACGCATTTGGCAAACTTACCATCACGCTTGTAACCGAACAGGCCAAAGAACCACCCTAAAGCCTGACAAATGCCTTTCCATAAAACGGAGAAGAACATTTTTGTTGATACTTTTTTCATTTTGATTTACTTTATATGTTAATAATTTTTTGTTATAATGTCTCATCCTTCAGATCTTTCTGATACTTGTAATACTGACTCCTCATCAGTCCAATCATTCGAAGAGATTTCTTGATGCTATATCCCAAAGCCTCGTCATTTGCATAGAAAAACTCACAAGTCCCGGACACGCTTTTAAATGTTTTATTAACATAGATCTTTACCAACTTCAACTCACGTGTCATCTTATTGCAAATGGCAAGAGCTAAACTTTCTTCACCTTCTTTAATGTCGATAAATTGAGGGAGGATAACGGATAAGTAGTTGTCCCCTTCCTCGTTATCTAACAGAAAAAAGACATGCTTCATCTGGTAAAGAATGTGGATGTCACCATCATCGTCGTATTGCGGTTTGTAACCCATGCTTTGAAGTATGGATGCTACATTTTCCTTTTTGTTCATATCACCATATCGTTAGTTATTGTCACTCAGTAAATCAACATCTCCAACTATGCAGTCACCATCATCAATGCGATTCCCGTTGATAGCATCCGCATCATTGTCATTGTTTGTGTTCTGGCCTCCATTTCTTAGGAAACGGACAGCATGTTCGAGATGAAATATCATTTTAGGAAGCAGCTTCTCGAAGTCTTCATCTCCAATCATCTCACGCTCATAGAACAGCCACATACTGTTGTTCACTTCATTAACCTTAACGTATTTCAAAGTCGAATTGAGCTTATCTATGACTTGATAGAACTCTAATTCATCAGAATCAGATTTGTCGAAAACGGCAGGAATGGTAATACAGAGAAATTCTTCATCACCATTGTTCATCCATAGGTAGTGAAGACTTTCATAGTCAAATCCGTACCCCACTTCCTCCATGTATTCCATCGCGAAACCAAGGTTCTGGAATGCATTCAAGATTTTTTCCTTCATAATTTTATGTCGTTGGTATTTTTATTTGGTATAAGTGAAATCTGACAGTAACAGACTTAGTTCATGACTTCTATGTAAGGCGTATATTCCCTAAACCAACGGTCAAGAATTTCATCCGCTCTTCTTTCCATTTCCGGAGTGATATACTTGCAGACTTTCTGATAGGCTACTGTTAGAGAGACGACCTCATCTAACCATCCAATGATTGGGAGTCGTTTGGCTGAGATCAAGTCAATAGGAAGCACTACGTATGCAATAGCTGAAGCCAGCATGATTTTCTCGGATTTTGGTGTACTGCCACTATTCATTACGAACCAAAGGAGCAATACAGGACGGGTACTTGCTCTACCGACTTTCTTTGCCCAAGAGCCGATCTGCTCCAACAAGACACTGTATCCATTATTGTTATTCATATCGTATTGCGTTTTAGTTGTCACACTCATATAGGTATTCCTTAACAATCTGGAGAATTTCTGCTTTTGCTTTGTCCAAATCGTCGTTAACCAAGATGTAGTCAAAATCATCCTTGTAGGTCATCTCCGACTCAGCCTTGGCAACACGCTCTTGGATTTTTTCCACGCTATCAGTACCTCGTTGCTCCAGTCTTTTGCGAAGTTCTTCAACAGAAGGTGGCATGATGAATATGCTCTTCATGTTCCTACCGTAGATAGATTTCAATTTCGATGCTCCATTGGCGTCAACATCGAAAAGAGGCATCTTGCCCTGCTTTTCGATGGCTTCCACATTCTGAGCCAAAGTTCCATAGTATGTATTTTGATACACCTGATTATATTCAAGAAGTGCATTGTCCTTGATATATTCCTCAAACCGTTTCTGGCTGACAAACTCATAGTTCTCTCCGTTAATCTCGCCATTACGAGGCTCGCGAGTGGTTACTGAGACACAATATCCGAGATCAGAACCCAATTCAGAGAGAAGGTACTTGATCAATGCTGTCTTACCAGCACCAGAAGGGCCACATACAAGAAGCTGCTTGTTTGTCTTTGAATTGTCTTCTTTTGTACATAGGATTGTCATGGTCATCTTACTCTTTCCTTTGCCGTTACCCATACCCCACAGAATCTCCTTGTCCTCTCCGAGAGATTCAAAGAATTCATGGATTAAGTTCATTTGTTCCATCATGAACTCATCTGTTTTAGGAAGCATTATATGAACAAGATAGTGGGTACTTTCCATAACTTGCTCACGTGATTTCAGATCCCTAAAGAAAGTGGTCATGAAATCAGGAATGCTCTCACCTTCTTCCTTACTCTTCTGATACATCATTCCAGACTTGCCTCTCAAGGCAAAACGGACATCATTCGAATCAATACAAATGAGTTGTGGTTCAAAAGCCACCTCGTTGCTAATTTCGTTAATCTTGGTTGAATTGATTTTCGTTTCTTTCATTTTACTTTGTTATTATGTCAAACTTTTGTTTTGTTTCTGTTAGGGACGTGATAATTTCAGTCAATCTATCATCATTGGAGGGAATCTTTAACAATTACCATGGAATCGTGTCATCAGTTACCAGACAAGCATTTGCACACATGAATGTGAACGCCTCAAAAAAGTCTTTGATAATTTTTTCCATCTGATCCTTGGGTATGTCTTTGAATCCTTTTAGGCAATATGTCGGTGACACGATGTATGACTTACCATCATTCCATTCTCCGTCATAGTCCTTGTGGAAATGTTTCACAACATCCATGACAACATCAAATTGTTCTTTGGTAAGTTCACCATTGAGCCCCACGACCATTTCAATGAGACAGAAAGTTTCTTCCTCTTCATCCACATCAATAAGATAGTCGATATAATCTTTTTAAAAGAATACAGTGTGCCATCATTTTTGAGTTCACATCCAAGTGCTTCAAGAACCTTGGCTATTTTTTTAATGTCTTTGTTTTCTTTCTCATACCATATATTCTTTGAATGGTTTATATTCTTGAAACATAATTGAGCAGACCTGTTAATCTGACTAGCTCTGGTCTGTTGCTATAGTAGCTCTTAACTTGGAGATAATTGCCTTGCATCCAGCTTTGATGTGTTCAGCTACATCTTTATAGATGGCGGGAGATGCATAATTGGGATCTCGCACCTCGCTGTTCAAGCCATAGGCATACATATCAAACAAAACAATTCTATCCCAATGGGAATAATCGAGGACACGAGTTATCTCGTCTCTGTGGTGGTGCTCAAAGACGATAATCTTATCAGCTTTCATAAGGTCATCTCGACACATGTGCTTGGTTGTTCCTTCCATGATGTAACCCATCTCCATAGCAGTTTGCACCATCTGATCGTCACGGGGATTGACACCCCAATCCAACGTTCCACATGACCAAACTTCTACATCTTGAATGTTTGCTTCTTTGAGCAGTTGCTTCAGGACGGCTTCTCCAAAAGGCGACCTGCAAGCATTGCCCGTGCAACAGAATGCAATGTTGTAATTCATAATTATACGCTTTTATGTTATTATTAAGTGATTTATTCTCTGAAAAGATATTCATTACAGACAGCACAACTTACATTCATATTCATTTGTTAAGTAGGTGAGCAGAATTAGTTTATACAAACTGATTGCATTGCTTCCCCTATAACAACATTTCTATTAAATGACTTGTGATATTGTTTCATATAAACTAATTCTGTACAGTTACTTAGTCTTTATTTTTATTTCTTATTGAAGGAACTTGTGACCACTGTTTATAGGATGGCATCGGCTACATATATCTATCAAAAAAAGCGGAAAAATCAAAATAGACTCTTCCGCACCATGAAACCTATTATCTGAATGGTTATGATACTTCCTTCGCGCAGATAGTTAGAAGCAGCATCAAGTTCTTGCCATTTTCGTTATTTTTTATACCTCATTTTATCTCCAGATTATCATTGTCGAATGACTCTACGAAGTCGTTGATTATCTCCATATCCTCCATCATCAAAGGGCTTTCCTTGGACATTCCGAGACTTATTAGCATAGAAGTTCATGAACAAATTTCATCCTTCTTCTTTACCTCGTTAAATAAGCCTCTCATAAACATACTATTTCCATGCTATCTTCTATATCCGCTTGATAAAGTATGCCCATTTTGCCAACAAGAATGGTATTCACGTCATTTTTATCGAAGTTAATCATCGAATCTTCATTTTGAATGAGCTAGTAATCTGTCCAATTGAGAATCATTCACATATTTAGTTGTTATTACCATATTGTGATTACTTTAATATGTGCAACCCGGATTAAGAGTAAATTTCATTCAGCTACAATGAAAATTTTCACAATTCTAAAATCATCAGTTTTCTACATCTTCCATGTCAATAAACATATTTTCGATTAACAGAGACGATAATGGGTCATTCTCTTTTTTACCCCGTTTAGCACGGAAAGATAATGTAAGTGGAAACTTATGCCCCTTTGAGTTTATAATGTATCCAATTGAGCTTGGTACAGTTCCATCCTCAAGAATGTCTTCATTAATAATAATATAACATTCTTCTTTATCATTATAGTATCTAATTCTCGTAATATTACCCCAATCGTCATAATCAAAAACACGTTTTGCATAATTAGGCCAAAATGGGAACGCCCAATAAAGACTGTATATAGTATCCCCCTTAAACATATCATTTTTACCAGCTCTTTTATTATCTATCAGTCCATTAATGGCATGTAGAACTTGTCTTTCAATTATCGCTGGGTATTGTTTTGTTGAAATCACCAAGATTTGCCAAGTTACAGGATCTGTCATAATAGGAAATAGAGATAAGTTGCTTGTCTTTATCATATGAATATTTAACATTATAGCCTCTTTCCCCATCATGCAAATGTTGTAAGATAAGAAGCCCTCCTTCATATCTAAATTCTGCGTAGCTATATCCTTCAGGACCTATTGCACTTCTTTTGTTACCATTTTCTGAAGGTATGGCATATTCAACACATGCGACCCTGTTGTCTTCATTATATTTGAAAAACTTATAGTATGAGACGTTATTGTCTCTGTCAAGGTGTGATTCACATTCTATGTATCCATTTTTTTATAGTCGTATCTAACATTGTCTACCAATTGAGTTTTATTTATAATCAATGATTCCCCCTGCTTGTATCCAAATACCTTTTCTGTACGTTTCTGTTGAAGAATCCCTTTCGAAAAATGATATTTAGTACGTATACACGAGGAGTCACTTGCCGTGAAAACATACTTATAAACCACTGGATACAAATGTTTAAATAGTGTGTGCTGTACTAGTCTTTGTCCCTTTGTGTGCCAAAGCGTATTCTCACTTAATTCGTAGTTAGTATAGTTATATTCTATTATATAGTTAATTGTCCGCATATAGGTATAATATCCTACATGTGTTATTCGTCCTATAGAGTCTCTTACAAGCGCCATTGCTATATGTTTGCGTGTATCTGTCATTGGCACGGCATTCTTTTCATTAGAAGCTTTGAACACTATTCTATTCACATTCCCTGAACCATCTCTTTCTAAGTCGAAATGTGTGATATTGCAATATTTGTTCCCAAGCATATCCAGTAACGGGTCTTTGAATTCACTGAGAGTTTGGCGATTAAATGATAGTTCAGTTTTAAAATCTATTTTGTCAAGTTTTTCACCCGAAATCTGTTTGATGCGTTGTAAATTACCATATTCATTGTAACACTCTATTCGTTCTGGCATATATAGAGAATCACGATATAAATATTTAAGACACACAATAGGGTAACGCACAAACGGAGTCGTTTGTTCCTCAAATTCTATTGGATTACCAAACCTATTCTGATGAACCACGCGCAAAAGTTGCCAATGTCCTGCTTGTGGTTCTCCTAGTGGAATTCGTTTATACTCGAACCTAAAGCACTCTTGGAGCGTATCAACAGCACTCGCAGGAATCTCTCCGATACCTTTCAACCATTCAGATTGCCGACCTTCAACGTATTGGCCTTCTATGTAGTCTGAATAATAAACTATGTGTGTACGATTAAACTCCCATGTTCCATAACCAATAGTTGCTAATGCTGCAATTGTCAAACAAAGAACCGACATCTTACATAAATATATCTTGTGTAGATAGTTATAAATCTCATTGGGATTATCTATTTCCAAGATCTTTGCAGCTATTAATGAAATAGCATATTCTTGATGTAGAAATGAAAAAAACATCGATAGTTATAGCCTTTATATCCTTTAGACTTTCTTGTATAATGTCTGCATTCCCATTAATACAAATGGGAATGATGTAATCTTTCCAATCAACACCTCGATTTTCGCAAATCTTCTTGAACTCTGTGATTTCCAGTTCCACCCATTCGCTATTATAGTGTCTTGTACAAAGACATATTAGGTATTTCGAGTGCTGAAGATTTTCAGGTAATCCTTTTTCTTTTAAATCATTCACAGAAAGATTATACTGATCAAGAAACACTTCGCGAAGTGGGTGCTTCTCCAAAGAGAAGATCTTCGATGAGAATGTATCAAGCCGATACTTCAACCATTTTGCCCAGTATGTATCTTTATGTGAATAACTGATAAATGCTTTATATTTATATTGTTGACCTTTCATTATATTTCAAATCATAATTGTATTCACTTTCCCAATCGAGACGCAACGGGTTCAATGAGCATTATAACGGATTGGAATAAATACTCCATCCTTCGTTTGCAATGCTGTATATTACAAACGCTAACCAAACAATTGCTATCGGACACATGATTAGCATGTCTTTAGCCTCCTTAATTCTGTATTTCCTAACATGACGAGGAACTTTCAATATTGCAACTATTCTATGTATCAAAAGGTATAGAAGCACTAAAGAAACTGCGAAGCAAATGAGAGAAGCAACGAGACACAGTATCCAAGTATAATTATATATGTTATAAGGTATCAGAGCAAAATGTAAGAGGAACCTCCTTAGATACAAGTAATCAAAACCCATGAGGAATATGACTCCAGCAGAGCAAAGAAGATTCTGTGTGATGGTATTTGACAAAATATTTTTTAACCAAAACCAAAGAACTACCAATAATACAGCAAGGAAAAAGAAGCCCAAAATAATGTCCGCAGTATCATATTTAAATCGATGGGAATCATATTTTCTCACATCTTTCTCTTTAGTTATATCGGCTTCTTCTTTACTTGCAATAGAATTTCCTTTATCATCATATGAAAAACTCTCTGTAATATTACCATCTTTGTCGTATTTTGCCCTCCAACGAGCATATCCATACTTACATGTACACAAAGAATCTTTTTCTGAATAAGATAACATCTCTATCCTATTCCAATTTTTATCATATTTTGCCACCCAACGAGCATATCCTGTTTTGGGGTCATTACACAGATTCCTGTTTTCGTCATATGTACAAATTTCTATAGGATCCATATTCTTGTTATATTGTATCACATAATAAGAATATCCAATATCAGTATTTATACAAGGGACACCGTCTTCATTATAATATACCGTTTTTAATAACAGTCCCCAGTTATTAAATTCAGATTTCCAAAAAGCAACGCCATTAGGACCTGCTTTTAAATTATTATTCACATCATATACAGCATACGACAATTGGTTACCACGTTGATCAAATTCTTTAACCCACCAAGCGACTCCCGTAGAATCACTGCATATTTCACCGTTTACTCCGATGTTTACATATTCTATTTGATTGCCTCGAGAATCATATTTTGCATTCCATCCAGCAGTGCCATCTTTAGATACAACATGATTACCATTTTCATCAAAATAGCGAACCTGCGTTGCTCTTCCAAATTCGTCAAATTGCCATCGATAATCACATACCCCATAGATGTCTTTTGTCGGCTTACCATTAATGTCATAATAGATCCACCGTTTGATATTTCCCAAACTATCAGGGAATCGATCACATGATGCAAACTGCTCATTTGACAAACATAGATGTTCCATAATATCGTAATACTGAAATTGTATTAGATTACCCAATTCGTCATATTGGTTTTTAACCTTATGAAATCCCCAATTATTCATACATGGTACATCATCAACGCCATAATATGCGAATTCTATGGGATTCCCCCTGTCGTTATAATGATATTTGATAGATGCAAAACCATTATTACATAAAGTCTTTTCGCCTTTAAGGTCATAAAATACATATTTTTGTGGAAAACCTCTATTGTCATATTCTGTTTTTAATGAAGCGAACCCCATATTGTTTAAGCAGGCATTCCACTCGACATCAAAGAAATCCGTCTGAATGCAATTCCCATATCTATCGTATTTGTGTTTTCTACCAGAAACGCCTTCACCATTCTGAGCTAACCGCCCATTTAAGCCATAGAATGCCATATAAGTAGGATTTGCCCAGCGATCATACTCCACAGAAAGTTTTGCTATGCCGTAAATGTTTGCACAAGCTTTACCTGTTATGTCTTCGAAATGATTCTCTATCGGATTTCCTCTACTATCACATTTTATAATCAACTTTGCATACCCTTCTCTATGTCTACATGGTTGTGAATTGTTGTCATAATAAGAAACGGACACAGGAAAACCATTGTTGTTAAACGTAATAATGGACTGAGAATAATTATCTTTATTAAAACACAAGTTACCGTCTGTACTATAATATTGTTCTTTTACAATGTTTCCCCATTTGTCACACATGGAAATCTTTTTTGTAAATAATTCTTCATTTAATACAGGTTTGTCCTCTGAATTAAAATACTCCGTCTGACTTCTATTCCCCCATGTATCATATTGATTGTTTTGAATCGCCACGCCATTACTTCTATTCAGAAGAATATCATTGATGGCATAGTATTTCGTAGACAAAACTCTACCCAAAGTGTCATTGACGAATACTTGCTTATAAACTCCATTTACATCTGTCGTTTTACTTGATTCAATGTTATCAGCATTACTTGAATGATATGATTTGCTGATGACAAATCCATGACTGTCTCTTTCTAATACATATCGCTTAATTGAAGACTTGTGGATATTTACCACATCAGAAGGAACATGAGACATAGTTGAAGATGCCCCAAGATATCCAGATGCATCAGTATCAGTAATCCCGATAAAGTCAACCAATGTCCCACGTACACCATCTTTACTGGAGACTTTCCATCTCATTAAAGCCTTTCCTGCTTTGTTTTGGAAGTCTATATGCTTTGGAGTCCCAGAAGAAGAGTTATAATCTATTTTCATTATAGCATAGCGATCATTAAGGTCACCATCTTGGTAATCCTGTGGAATACCAGCAGAATTAATCAATTCGACTCTTGATAATCGCCATGAAAATGCATCAGGTTCACCTATTGGTATTCTTCTATATTCAAATCTGTATGAACGATATCTATGTTGAACAATAGATTCGTCTAGTTCGATAATACCTTCTGGTATTCCCCATCTATCAACATAATCCGCATAATATTTGTACAATGGTTTACTATAAAACCAATAGACCAGTCCTATAATACATATCAATAATACAGAGATTGCGTTTTTTATTTTTCTTCTTAGAAGATAACGTTTATGTCGCCCCCATAGGATGTCAAATCTTAAATCAAGAATCTTTGCAAGAACCTTTACTAGTGCTTGTTGTTTACCTATTTCTTTAATGTTTATTCCCAATGGCTCGTCATGGAAATTATTAAATATCGGATGAAAGCATTCTTTCGAAGCATCTTCACAATGGGGTATGCCATCAACAATGAATGGAATAATATAATTCTCCCTGCCAAGTATCCTAAAATACTCTATTTCTTTTCCGACCCAGTCAGAACAAGCAGAATGAGGAGAGCATATCACAATAAGGAAATGAGAACGTTCCAATTCCTTATGCAATGAAAATGCCAATCCACCAGCACATAGATCTGTTTTATCTCGAAATACTGGTTTTATATGTTTGGGGAGTCTCGGAATCTCTTTTCGTATTGTAGATGGTATAGAATAATGTTCCAAATGGTTTTGTAACCATATGGCCCATTTTTCATCTTCTCGTTTATAACTTATAAACGCTGAGTATTCAAAATCTGTCGACATATTGAACTTAATTTTTCCTTATATTCAACAATTTCGTATATATGCTCTACTCCAAAAAATATTCATATTTCTCATCTGATGTGAGTTTCGCATTATTGAATCTCTCAACTATAGAATAACATACATCTTTTAAGCGAGGGTATTTAAATTTCCAATTGTCTATTATTATATTAAGCCCATCGGGACTCAAACAAAAATTTTTTAAACATATTTTTTAAAAGTTGGGCATATAGTCTTGTATGTTAAAAGAATAAATTAGAGTCAGGTTATTCGCAGAGTATTCTGAAATAGTATAGTCAGCTTGAAGAACTAATATGGTGTTTTCATACTTATTGTATAGGATAGACAAGCCTTCATTAGAAAAACTTATTTCTCTAACAATTTCTATTTTTCTTACGTTTATTATGGATATATGCCCATTTTTCATTAACACTGTGCAAATACCATTTCCACAATCAATTACTTTAGAAATTTCATATTCCAAAGTTATTTCCCCCTTCTTCTTCTTTATATTCCACGCAATAATACTAATACTACTAACAGAAAGTAATAGAGAGTATTTTTCAAGATACAAGATAGAATTAACTACGAAATGTTTACCTAATAAAAACTCCTCTTTTTTTTCTATGTCTAAAATCCTAATTTCATATGAAGGAAATGTAATTATGCCTAACATTTTACTACCCATTAAACACATATTACATGTTCTCTCAGCTTCTTTTCCAGAAAAAGGTAGAAAATTATCATCATTAACTGGTGTCGGATAATCAAATTTGTATTCATATACAAACCTTTTTAGACACTACATCCCATCCAAGTGTCATTCCATTTAAATATGCTAAGTATAATAATTTCTTCCCGAAATCATAATCTATACAAACCAGTAATTCATTTTCAATAGAAGGTATTCTGTATTGACGAACTTTCAATTTATAATCCCATATTTCAGCCTCTAAACGATATTGATTTTTAAAAGTTGCCAAACAAATAGTATACGAGGATTCTGGTATAAAAAAGCACTGTCTAAAAGAATAATGAGAATGAAGGAAAAGAGATTTTCGCTGAGTTTCTCCTTTTTTTAGAATCATTACCGAACCATCCCCCAGTACGCCTGCTAACATATGTGAAGGCATCTTTGCTAAAACCTCGAATCTAAGTACATCATGTGTTTTTTTGAAATTTTTGGACGTAATAGAACTCATATCTATTGTTTTGCCATAAGCAGGAAATGCAATAGAGCCAAACCAATCTATATTCAAATTAATATTCTTTTGATTTTGATATAAAGAAGGCTTAGTATAAGGAATTCTCATTTGACTTTTCTGTGTATTTAAGTCATGACTTTGCAGATATGCATTGGAAGAATAAAAAAACAGAACAGAATCATCGTCTGAGAAAAACAGAAACGGATTGACAATATCTGTATTCATATTTTCAAACTGCATTGTGGTCAACAAGTTGCCATTAATATCAAACAAATATGCTTCAGCAGAAACATCGACAACTGCTATCAGGTTCATTGAGTGGTTCATGACAGCCTTTATAGGGAAAAAATGTTCCTTGTTATGAATACAAATTTTAAAGTATTTAGATGTTTCTAAATCATATACAATAACTAAAGTTTCCGAAGTTAAAACAAGTGTGTTATCGTCATCACTAAATGAAACACTTTTGATAGATATACCATTTTCTTTTTTAAAATTTTCTATTTTTATGGATTTCCATTTTTTTGTATCCCATATTTCAAAACCTGTGTCAGTAGAAATCACAAGACTATTCTCCCTATGACCAAAGTCAATATCATAACAACAGAATGATTTAATATGTTTACCATCTTTTACCTGAATAATATCAACCCAGTCATTCCATTCAGATGTAACAGCTATATAATCTCCATTGTTGCTAACATACAATTCATTGTCATTTTGAAAAATTGGATTTCTCCATGTATGAAGAGGTGAATAGTCCACAGAAAAATGCAAGATATCATATATTTGCCTTAGAATACCAGCAACCTCTGGTACAAATGGTTTGTTTAAACGTTTCATATTTTTGGGGAAAACATAAGAACACAATCTAGCAGCCATATATATATCCCCCTCACTTAATTTGTTTCTACAGATTGATGCAACAACTCGGCCTTGGTTGTACTGTAATGTCCATTTCTCTTTTTTCAGTTTTCTTTTTTTTGCATTCTCTTCTATGTCTCTGCCAAAGTGTATCAAAACGGAGATTGAACATTCTAGCAACAACTTTAATTACAGCAGCGTCACGCCCCATTTCATTTATATTTGCTGCAAGTAATTCTTTGCTACCTGTAAGATTAAGTAACGCCTCTGGATAACACTCGATAGTAGCATCATTAGAAAAAGGAATTCCTTCGATAACAAAAGGAATAATATAATCGTTACGACCAAGATCAATAAAGGTTTGAGCTTCTTTGCACACCCATATACTTTTAGCACTACGAGGAGAGCATATTATTATTAACCATTCGGAACTGCGCAATGCATTGTTTATCTCTTCCGATAACAAGCCTGGAGTGAGGTCTGTTACATCACGAAAAGTGGGACGTATATATTTAGGCAAATCTGTTCGTCCGTTGAGATTAGCTGGAAAATGATAGTATTCCAACTTATGCTGCAACCACTTTGCCCACTTTTCATCCTCACGTTTGTAGCTTATAAACGCGTAATACTCTTTACTCTCTTTCATAATAAAAAACTCATTACATCAACAAATACTATTGTGCTAATAATATAGTTTTTCTATTTCGTTCCAATGCTCCTTCTTGTATATATCAATAGACTTAAATGTTTCATGAATAACCATATTAGGAGTGGTCATTACATCTAACTGAACATTAGACAACAAGTCTTTAATCCATGATGATTTTGAATGTTTCCTTTTCAGTATTCCATAGTTGTTCTTTACAAATTCCTTCCAAACACAATCAAAATCGAAACTTTTTCTTATAACGATCTGAAGATCCTGATGTACTGTATTGTCTTGCAATTGTTTAATAAGAGAAGAGGCATTTTCCAAGAACATCGTTATTTGCTCTATTACCTCATTGCGGATATCATATTGTTTTAAAACATCACATTGAACAACGTGCCTCCAACATAAAGCCCTAAAATCATAGCTTATAACAGCTTTACGTAAAGATGAATTTGGTACTAAATCGCTCAATGTGTAAAACGGCCTAATGCCTATTTCAAACGTATAACAATTATTGCCATCCATATCTTTCGACAAAAATGAAGATAGTGCATATGATTGAATAAGAGAAACCACATTGAATGGATTCTGTTGATATTCATTCTTTGTATATAGACTTGGTTTTTGCAATCCCACATAAAAGAAATGTTCGTTACAAAATTGCGGATTAATTAATTTCAGATTAAACATTGTGAAATCTTTTGGTGTCAAAAAATTTCTTTCTTGATTGTACTTTTCAGAATCCAAGAATTCTCTTCCGCCAAAATCAAAATTAAAATATGGCAAGAAAACCAGATTGAGAACCCTAATGTCAGATACAGTTATTGCTTCTATTATCGATTGACGCACTCTACAATTATGCTTATTGGTGGAAGAAATAGAAAATGCAAAAGCAACAGTATCTCCCGAACAGATTCTATTAATAATTAAGCCAAGGTTAGAATCATTAGACAGTAAAGAAGTGTCATCCACAAAGAAATATGGATTATCAACAACCATATATGATGCGGTGTGTGCACAGTGTGTCTGATAGTTTTTAATAGAGAATATACTTCGAGACACTATTTCTGAGTTAAACTTCCTATCAATAAAAATGGGAACAATTCTATATCCAGCACTTTGAACATATTCCTCAAAATAATACAAAATAGGTTCTATAACAGATGCTCCCGTACCGCCGATCATAAACAGATATAGAAACTTCCTTGCTCCCCAAGATGCCTCCATTCTAAGGGAGGAACCTATCGATTTCCATCCTTTAGAATTTATACCTTCTTTTTCTCCTATTGAAAATACTTTGCTCATAGATAAGACCGTTTCAGTGCCCTATAAACTTCGATATGAAAAAACTCATCTGGAATCTCAAATGTTTTATTGCCTAATCCGATTCTTATTATTCCCGGCTTATTTGGAATTGTATTTGCAATCCGAGCACCTGGTGCAATTGGTTGGATACGATCCCGCACCATTTTTTCCACCGTTATCTCAAAATTAGGTCCCATATCAATTGATGACATTTGTACAGTTTTAATAAACTGTAGTTCTTCTGGAAGGTGATGTGGAAATGAATTAAATGAGTAATCAGGATTCACCGTAACTATTTTCCGCCCGGATAAGTGAGCCTCGGTAATCTCTCTTCTCACCCAATCTCCTTGATTCTCACAACGAGTCAATGCATCAGCTGTAAGAATTAGCATAAAAACCTTGCATGTCCTAACTGCTGGTAATATTTCTTGTTCAAAATCGTTATCTCTAATCTCTGTATAATCAAAAAAAACATTATAACCATACAATTTCAATTCTTTTGATATTAGACGAGCAATATCACGTCCTTCGATATGACCTTCAGAATTCAATCTGCGGTAACTTATAAATATATCATATTGCATAACTGCTTTATTTAAGACTATTGGTGTCCGCTAAAACTTTTACGAGTCGTTATTTCTTGTCTGCAATACCGAAAAATAGGCGTGGTGAATTTCATTTCAGAAAAGTAAGCTCCACTTTTCGGCAAGCATACGGCTGTCCGCTTAAAATGGCTTCTAATAGTTCCCAATAAACTTGCGATGTACCCTATTGTGGCTGGGGTTGGTGTTGTTTGTCGCTTTTTAACCTTCTATTTTCGTTTATAGAAACGGCTGTCCGCTAAAATAATGCACATTATGAGCGGTTGGGGGCTTACTTTTGCGAAAACGGGAAAGAACAAACCTATTTATTGACTGGGGAGGCTGTATTTTGATGAGTTTAAAGTTTTAGCGGACACCAATAATTTAAGACATACTTACTATTATGTAATAGCTTTGTATTTGCGAATTTTACCAGCTAATTGAGGATTACCATTATCTAAAATTTTGATATGGAGTTCTTTGCTGGTTATTCGCATTAACTCTCCACAAGAAACAACTTCTGTCATAGGGTTGAATTCTTCTATAAAAACTCTACCATTCTTATTTGTAAGGCGATATTGACAGAATGCTCTACCTGTTTTCTGTATAATACTAGATTCATCAATACCAAAAGGCAAAACATCAAATAGTTTGCCTAAGACATTTCTCTCATATTCTACAAAGTAATAAATAGAGTTTCCTACGTTATTAAAAGTTTTGAAAGACAGTATAATGTGTAATCTATTTTCTCTCCAATGCCATCTATGAGAACATAGAATTTCTTCATATCTCTTACAAGCAAGATGAGATTCTATGCTTGTATTAAAGTTTTTTTGTCTATATCCAATATGAGCACAAATGCTGCTTATCACGCTGTAATTTAATTGATTATAACCAATCCAATTGAGCGTGTCAAAATCTTTTAACAAATATGAGTATCGGGCATTTGCATCGAGAGTTTGTAAAATGTCCTTATAATTATTTAAGGCTTCATGATGATTACCGGAAAGAAGCAGCAGGTGTGTGTGATTTACTTGCGAACAAATTTTATCGGCCAAAGTTTGTTTAGCTTGTAACAAATCTCGAATATGAGTTTTCGCTTCTTTAATGTAGCCAAACTCTATCATATGCCACACTTGTGATATTACACTATAGAATTGCGGATAATATACAACGCCTGAATTATGATACTCATTTAAAAGTATGCCATAATTTCGGCGATCCCCTACTGACTTATATGACATCATCAGTAGTAGATGATGGTTCCAATTGTTTTTCCAATAACAAGTTTCTATTTCTTTATAAATAACAGAATAGAAATCAAGGTTACGGAACGCATCTAACAACTCATTTAAAGAAGAATCAATACTTGTACTTTTGGTTACACGTGGGGTACTTGAAATCTCTCCTTCTGCTAAAATATGCTTGATATCATCTAAAATAACTTCTATAGAATCAGATGTAATGTCCCGTTGATTTAATGATGCGAATAGAAGTTCTATGTCATCAGGAAATATACATGAATCTATACGATATATGATTATTGCGTTTCGTGGTTTGTTATTCTTTGCAAAAACCAATTCATCCGGAGCATAAGTCGCTGTAGTAGAATTATGACTTGCTAGAAAAAGAACTGCTTTGGATTCTTTTATTCCTTGTGCTATTCTTTTTGGAAAATTTTCTGGGCCAATTGATTGCCTATCAAAAAAAACATTCAACCCATCATTGCAAAGTTCTTTATATATTTGATTAGCGACGATAATATCCTTTCTTGAATAGCTTAGAAAAACATCATACATAAATAAACACTTTTCTTTAATATCTTTAATAGAAAAAGAGGCTTATTCCTGAGCCTCAAAATTACTCCATAACAACCTGCATGCCATGTTGCTTGAAGATTGCATTCAGGACATTGGATTCCACAAGGAGTTCTTGAACAAGCATTTTCTGCTCGTCATTGAACGTGTCCTCGATTTTGCGGAAAATTGAAATGACTCTTCTGCTTTGCTCTTCAAGCTCGTCCGCAGTAACCACGCCATCCTCCATTATTTTAACAAATGAAGGCTGATTCATGATGGTCTCATTGATTTTCAAGGAACCATCCTCGTTAAAAAAAACTTCTTTCATGACTTTATTTCTTTTTGTTATCTTTATACACTTGTGAAATACTTGCTTTATCCTTGAGAGTTTCCTTTATGGAACGCTCGATATCATTGTCATTAAGTGCCATGTTGGCGAGGGCTTTAAGGTATACCCAACCAGAAGTCATAGTCAATCCATACAAAGCCCCCGTTAATATTGCGACGGAGGCCAGATATGAAATGATTCCATTTCAATGCAACTGCAACGGCTGTAATCCCTAAGTTCTGAACCAAATTTGACACGACGGCAGAACCAATGCTTTTCATCTTGTTGTCTGAGAACTTGACCCCAAGAGCATTGTTTATGCGAACATACATAGTCCATACATTAGCCGTAGCTGCTACCATATCCAAACCTCCAATCGGAATGAATGCCGTGGCAACCGCTATGGCAGCATGCTTTTTCACGATTTTTTCGATGTCCTCTGGAAGGATATACTTGGCAGCATCATTGAGCCTCTTATAAACATCAATTGCCTGAACTGCTACTGAATAGATATTTGCCATAATTTACTTTTATGATAAGAAAACTTTTTGCTTTAGTTTTAACATCACATCCGCAGCAAAATTTCTTGCATCGATTTCTACCGGTTGATAATAATACAACCTGAAACCTACATCTTGCAAACGGCCTTTTACTGGGATAATACATGACCCACTATTATAATATTGGTACTTGGGGTCATAAAAGTTCTCTCGCCAGGTTGCAACGACACTTGCCGACTCATGAATCAGTTTCTTATCTACATTATAATGCTGATAAGCATGTCGTCCTTCATGAATAATAGTGTCAATGACCTCA
The DNA here is from genome assembly GCA_022508665.1 of Prevotellaceae bacterium. GTDB lineage: Bacteria > Bacteroidota > Bacteroidia > Bacteroidales > Bacteroidaceae > Minthosoma. The sequence continues at coordinate 39,417 of JAFLUT010000004.1, forward strand.
CGATAATCCTTCTGACTATTAGAGCCAACATACAAACTATTTAGAGCTATCTTGTGATAATAATTGCTTTGGTATCCGAAAGTAGATGCTTTCATTTTTTCTACATCTATTGGAAGAGGAGGACGATGCTCAATAGCTGCAATTTGACGTTCTATTTGGTTCAAGAGTTGCTTCCTTTGTTCCAAAGAAAGTTTTGTCCAGTTTTCATATTTCAAGTCTTCAAGGCCTGAAAGATAATCAGCTATCTGCTCAGTTACTTCGGAATCATATAAAACTTCCAGTTTCTCTGTGCCATTCCGTTTAAAGGATTCTAGCCTGTCTACCAATTCACAGGATGCGTCTATCTCATTAGCTGCAGGCTCCACTGATTCTATAGTGCTGACCTCATTGCAAACTGCGATAGGGTTGACCTCATGAATAGATGGCAAATCATTAGGAGTAATCTTCTCCAAATGATTTTTTTCAAGCGTCTCTATTCTCATAAATTATCCTTTACTATAGTTATTACCACAACCAGAGGAGCATCTGCAATCACCTCTGTTGTAGTTGTTGCCACATCCAGAAGAACATCTACAGTCTCCTCTGTTATAATTGTTACCACAACCGGAAGAGCATCCGCAAGAGCTATATTCGGTAGCAGTGAAACTCACTTCAGCAGGAAGTTCTGTCTCATCATTAATTTCCAGCGGACAAACCTCATTCAAGTTTTCTATAACGGATGACTCTAAGGTTTCCAACTTACCAAGAGTCTCTAATGTCTTAATCTTCATATTAGTTCTTTTTTATTAACTGATAGACTTTCTATTATATTTTCTATCATATGAATCCTATTTGTGTCATTGCTACTTGTAACTAATAGATATTGTAGCTTACAATTAGCCAAGAAAATCAGTTTAAACGCATTACACTGAAAAGCATCTGGCTCTGCGACATTACCAGTTGAAATGTAATTCATACCAGCACAGCGTTTGCATATGCCTTTTAATAAGCATTTATTGCATTGAGCAGAGGAGAACAAGTTGTGGTTTGCAAAATCTATTTCACGACTCTTATCGGCTTTTTGCTTGTCACAGGCTATTGGAGAAAATAAATGACACGCATATTCTTTACCATCTATGTCTATGCAGATAAAATCCTCTCCACACGAACACGCCTTAGAATCCTTGACATTTGAAAGAATCTCTTCTATACTTATGTCGAGCAAAGAAAAATGTGATTCTTTGTGATTTTGAATAATATGATCTATCAAGCTGTCAAGCTGACATTTTAAGATATTCAAATGTATGGCATCCCAATGAACAGATTCTCCTACAGCCAAATCGGCAACAACATCTCTGAAACCGGCATTGAACAGGAATGAAACGCCATCAGCAAGTTTAGTTATTGTCTGAGGAGAAATTGTCATTTTTACGCTCTGATCTGGCCATGTATGAGAAAAGAACTTTATATCAACATCTCGGAAAGAGTCAGACCTGTTCATGTTTTGCATGGAGAAATCCCCATCAAAACTGAGCCCGAGACAAAATCGATTCTTGTTAGTTACGAGCCATTGTTTCATGTCATCATTGAGCAGTGTTCCATTTGTGGGTGCAAAAAGTACTTTTAAATCCTTTTCAAACGGATACTGCCAAAGCCATTCCGAGATTTCTTTTATCATCGGAAAAACCATTAATGGCTCACCACCCATAAACTGAATCTCAAACGAGTCATAATCATTACCCAATTTTTCATATTGAGCAATGATGTATTCCTTCATTCTTTGAACATTCATTTGATGAAATGCCAGCTTTGGTTCATAACAATAGCTACAATGCAAATTACATTTGTATGTAACTAATAGCATTATCGTTTTTGTCTTTTTGTGCATAGGATTCACAAAAGAACAGATATCACAAATTCTTACCTTCTTCTATATCCATATATGTGCCATTCGGATAGTACATCGTTCCTTTTCCCATTTTACCATCTTTCCAAAGGCCTTCATACCATTTTCCGTCTGACCAGAAATACTTACCATACCCGTCAAATTTGCCGTCAACAAGTTCTCCGTCGTATTTGTCGCCATTTTTAAGGGCGTACACGCCACGCAGCATTTTATCGTGCTGCCATAAGCCGTGAAAAACATCTCCATTTGGGAAGACTCCGATGCCATCCCCAAACCGCATACCAACTTGCCATTGCCCCTCATAAGTACTGCGGTCTGCATACACCATTCGGCCTGTTCCATCGAATTTGCCATTTACGAAGTCACCCTCATAATAGGACACATAAGAGTCATGGGCTTTGTCGTAAATCGAATATCGGCCAAAACCATTCATAATACCACCTTTCCAACCTCCTTCATACTTGTCAAGATTGGCAAAAATCATGATGCCAAAACCATTTTGGCTGTCATCCGACCACTCTCCCTTGTATTCATTTCCAGAAGGAAAAGTAATGTGTACTTGTTTTGTTTCTTTTGACATGATTAAAAATTAATTGCTGATTTTTATTATTTAAATTTGTCTATTTTTGCCAAGAATATATCAGCCGAGTTTGGTGATTCTACATCTGCGCTGTTTAAGCCGCCCAAAATAGCCTGTCCTATCGCCAACTTTGGTATAACGTCTTGTTGTTCTTGTGTAAGCCCCATAGACTCTGCTAGTATTTTAGCATCGTCAGCCGCAACAACTTTATGAATGAACTTGATATTGGTATTCTTAACGGCATCCTCTATTAAGCGAGATGGAACCTGATCGACAACCATCACGCCTTGACCATAAGCTCGTACTTCTGACAATATGCTTGAAAACATCTGATTTGAACGATATTGTGGCATTTCTTGGTTTTCACATTTTGTCATCACTCTGTGGGCTTCCTCTACTACAACCAAGTGTTCACATTTGTTGTCATTGAATGAATAGTCTTCTTTTTCAGACTCTGCAACCCTGTATTCATAAAGGAATTGCATCAACAACGACATGATGAAAGCTTTATCGGCATCATCACCTGCATATGACAAGTTGATGACGCACGTTTCTCCAAATAGGTCTTTCCAAGCTATGCCCGTTAGTCTTTCATTCCCCAACAAGGTTTTCTTCCACCCATATTTCATACTGTTAAAGCGGGTTCTAATGGCAGCAGAGATGTTTTGGGTATTTTCTTCAGCATATCCCAAGTCTGACATTAAAGCCTTGATTGTTCCAAGATTTACGTCTTCCAAAGTCGGGAACTTATCAGGATATTGCTTTTGCTCGACTTCTGCTATCCAGCCACTATCTGTATATAATTTATATAGGAGTCTTTCAATTACTGTAGGCAAAATCTCTTGCATCGGAAATGCAGCTGCCAAAACGGATTTCAATTTATCAATATGGGACAACACCTTATAATCGAAATTCTCATTTATCCGAATGACCTCGAATGGGTTTAGCCTTAACTCATCGGGTACGGTTTTACCCTTTGCATAATATTGACAGCCAGGCATGTATATTTTTATCTTCTTTTTCTGTTCTTTAGGATTAGCTTTCTTATTGTATTCGTCCACCTCCTTATTGTACGAGACTGCCCAATCAACATATTCAGTTTTTGCCGGTTCTATAATCATGATGGGTTTATCATGACGCAGGAACCCATTCAAGATGCTAAGGACTGAATTGGTTTTTCCACTACCATTAACACCAGCTACCAGTGCATGTCGACACAATGTGTTCAAAGGAACCGATACTGGTATATTAGAACCAATTCCATTGAACAAAAGATGCCCCAATTGCAATATTTGCGTCTTATCTGGGAAGGACTGTGGCGTTAGGCTAAAGTCTGGCCAATAGTCAACAACGCTAATTCCCGGCAACGAGTTCATTGGGAAATTTATAAAACAAGACAGCTCTTTAGTTGTCAGAAGGGTTGTGGCATGCGAAAACTCGTCACCAAAGGGATGACGGAATGGGATGTTCTCATACCACTCATTATCATTGTTTGTATAGTTCGATGTGATTAAAGGTCTTTCAACGAACCCATGCACCTCTCTATTGCCATCTTCAACCAACGAGGAAATGTCGTGAATACGAATAGGTTCATAAATAGACTCCATGCCGCTCAAAACCGACTTCACCTGCATAGCACAAGCAGCCTTGTCGTCAGCAGATGTTAAAAGGTAACAACCTACCTCCCACATTCCAGTAGCTTTGCCCTCTTCCATGCGCGAGGCATGTTTCTTCAGATGTTCTAATGCTGCTTCAATATGAGAATTGGTTATGGTCTGAGAGATAGACTGAGAATAGCTTTCTGAATAGCCAAATGTATCAGAAATCGAAGTTACGTCTGCCATCGCTATATCCTTTTTCTTTGGCGCGGGCTTGGGGATAAGCCCATTTGCAACGAACTGTTTCTGCAAAGAAGAACCTGCTTGAAGGGCTGAGAGAGCTGATTTCAAACGTGGAACTGATTGAATAAGGGCATTTCCTGCGGTAGCAGCCTTCTCCGCAACAACTGGTAACATCGCTAATGCAGGTGGGTATATTAAGGCCGTTGCCACTGCTAAGCCAGTTACCCCTAATACCACACCCATTGCTTTTTTCCCGTCAGAACCATTTACTTGCTCGCTGATAGTGGTAGTAATGGTGTGTGAGGTTGATTTAGAAAGCGAGCGGTTCTTTCCTCGTTGAATATTCTCTGTGAGAGAAAAACTTTTGAAGGATTCTGATTGACTCTGAAGTTCGCGGCACGAGGCGAGAATTCCATCAACACGAGTTGACGAAACAGGATTTGCCAAAACCAAATATGCTGCATCATCATGTCCTCTAAAGCCACTGACAATTTGGTCAATTCCCCTCGAATAACGATTTTGGGCATTTACCGTTGGAACACCCGTAAGAGCGTAACACTTGTTGTATTCGTCATTATTAACAAAACGGCGCAATTCTGCATTATTCTCATCACATTTTTTGCAGATCACGCCCTTTCAGTTTGAGAGGATAAAGTTGTGAACTCCATTCATTTTACCTATTCCTTTAACTCCCCAAAACATCTTGTAGATGCCCTTCTCAACTATTATCAAGAAGGCTAATTGGGTGTTAGGCATATGGCACGAATGCAGAATGGTTTGCATTGCGTCAAAACAATTTTGTTTGCTATCTACGGAAAATCTACCAACCTGAATAATTTTAAGCCATTTGAACCCAGTAAGACCATGATTTATTGTACCGTTTAATTCAAGATGGCATAGGCTGCCTTCTGCACTGATAGTCTCCAGAAACTTCCTCTCTGTTGAGAATGATAAAGTCTGTGCCACCGTTGTTGCAGCGGCTATCTTACTCATTCCTTCCAACTGAGTGGGAATTTCTTTATATTCCTCTTTATTTTTATCAAGTGCCGGAATTATTTCATTATTGCTTACTTTCATAAAACAATTTCTAAACTTGACAAGTTATCATTCTGATACACTCATAATAGAACCTCCTTGTAGCATCTTTACACTCTACTATTGTTGTTTCAAAGTCTTGCATATCTATTTCATATCCTTCAAGGAAATCCGATATGCAATTGTTTACAGAAGCGGCAACTTTTCCACAAAGCCGAGGACTTCCGCTACGGTCTTTTTCCCAGTCCTCTGGGTCTTTAAACCTACCAAGCAAGTTCGTTTTTTATGACCTCCCTAATTTTTGTGGCTACAGATTTCAGAAAGTCTAAAGAAGCTTCTTCGGAGAGTGTCATTCTAAAGTCATAGTTCAAATTTATGGATGGCATTTGCATCTTATAGCCAAAGTACAACTTCATCATTTCAGACAGAGAGTCATTAATTGTCTTAGATACAGCTTCTGCCACTTCTCTATTTGTAGAAACACTAATTTGGCTAGAATGATCTTCCCAAGAGGCTAAAACTGAAGAAAATTGGTCATACAAATTACGTAGAGTCTTGGCTCCTTGGATGTTATTCCATTGCTCAACCGTAGACAACAATTGAGTCTTGTATGTGCCTATTGTACAACTCAATACCTGTGATTTAATAATCTCAGGAATTTGATTAAGCAATTCAGCCAGAGCTTCAGGATCTCCAACAGGAACTTTTGCAGGATTTTTCGTATCAAGGTATCCCATAATTGCCGTACCTTGTGATATGCTATATGAAGGATTCCTGTCAACTACACATTCGTTTTCGGTCAGTCCATAACATTCTAATACCACATTCTTATAAAATGGCATTAATGATGCTCCGCCCGTCAGAACTACAGCATCAACAAGACCGTGTTTGGCAATGAACGAATTGACACTACTGCGAAGCCTGTTTATATATTTATCGTCATCACTATTATTTGCATCAAGTAATTCTATTAATTCAGAACCGCGAACTTTTAGATTGGATATTCCACTAATCTCATCGCTACTTAGTTCTTCCCAATCCACTTGGCATCTTAACATTATATCTCCAGTAGCACTTTTGCTTACTTTATTAAAATATTCTTCTTTGGCCATTCTCAGCATAAAAAGAATCTGGTTTTTGCAAGTAGGCTCCAGTTGCTCGTACTGGCTATACTTTGTTTTAAACTCGTTGTTTGTGTTGAGGAAATAATGAAGCAATGCATCCTCAATCATACTGGCACCAATTTCATAACCGTCCGAATATGTTTTGTCTGAATGCATAGTTATATCCAAAGTGCTACTGCCCATATCAAGGACGGCAATTTTCTTTCCGTAAGCACACAAATTAGGATTCTTTTCATACAATTTCCTACGAGCGACAACATGGGCAGCCCTCGACTCTTCTATTACACCAGAGATGGGCAGGCCACAATAATCAACAAAAAAGTTCAGATATTCTGTTCTTTGCTTTTTATTCCACCCCGAGGGACATGCAACAAAATACAATACTTTTTTATGCTTGAGCTCTTGATTCTTAGGATGCTCATGCAACTTATTAAAAACAGAGACCACAAAATCCTTAAAATATTGCTTGTTCCTGTCAGTGATAGCTTGAAACTTTTCTGATGCTACCATAGGTGCTTTAAAATAGGCCCCAACTTTTAGAAATTTGAATTGGTACGCATCAAAATTTAATTGAATATTGCCATCCACGTCATAACCGACCAAAGACGGAATCTTAGGTTCACGGTTATTACCGATAATATAGAGGTCTTCCGCATCTATATGAACAGACTCTGTGTCAATTGCTGCCACATCAACCTTTGCAACACTGGTTTCACCGTGTCCAAAGTCAAATCCGACAATATAATCGTATTCTTCATTCATGCTGTCTTCTATTTTTGTTCGCCTTGCTTTTCTATAATGTATTCTTTCTGGATTTCATCCCTAATCTTTTGTCCTTCTGCTTTTTGTTCCTTAATAACACGCTTGAATTTTTCTTCAAATCAGGATCAGATGGATCAATACCCCCGTCTTCATTGGCTATGATTGTAAGCGCACGCATATAAACATATCCAGCAGCAACGCACGTTGCATAATTGCAAGCAGTCAAAATCAAGCCGGCAGAGACAGTGCCTATACCAGGGATTGCTTTTAGACATGACAATAATGCCTGAGAAATAATCGCAGAAGAGAGGTTGGCGACAACACCTGACCCTATACTTTTAAGCAGATTATCGGAAAATGATATGCCTATTACTTTGTTAATGGCAGCATACATTGTCCAAATGTTTCCAACAACAAGAATAATATCCACGAAAGGAATAGGAATCCATCCGGCACCAGCAGCAATCAAAGAATGTTTGTTAACTACCGAAAGAATTTCCTTCTCCTTTTCAGCTCCGTTTTTACATAGTTTTTCAAGTAATTCAGCGGCACTTTCTTTTATAAACTTGTTCTCCATATTGAGTTGTATTTTTGTATTTACATTATCGAATATCCTAGTTTGACGATTAATTTCAGGGTTTCCTGAGAGGTATTCCGGTCATAATCTTTCTCTTCTTCAAAAAGTTCTTCATATGGGAGAAGACATGGATGTTTCTTTTTCTCGTCATTTCTCTCTTCACCGAATGTTCATCCTTGTTCCATGCGACTTTTAGCCCAGACTTCATGAACATTCTTTGCCAATTCTTCGGCAAGTGCCATCAATTTGTCTGGAAGAATGATATCTGACGTATCAATTGGTTGTGGTATATATTTCTTTTTCATATGCATTGTTTTCGATAAAGACGGGAATATAAACGAATATCTATCAAGAATGTTTTAGTTTTCTCTTTCTGCACAAGTGTCATTGTAAATTTCAGGTAGTATTCTTACCAATTCTCTATCGTAAATCATGGCATCACTATCCACTTCTTGAAGTCTATCATAAGAGCAAATATTTACATGACTCATGTTAGATTTTAATACCTCTCTCATGGTATCAAACTCTTCCCAAGATTGAAGCCATTTTGAAACTTCTTCAAAGTTTAAAACTTTTCCTTCATCATCTATTTTAACATCAGGTTCTTTGTCACCATGTTTTTTTACTAATCCTATTTGCTCTGAAGCATTGAGTGGTGCAAATCCCAAAAGTAATTGTTCAACGTTCCAACGTATATGCTCAACCTTAGAAAGCATATCTATGGTATCTTTGTCAAAATTGTTGTCGCCAGCAAATCCTACACTACGAAGTTTAGTCCACATGTGTTGACCATTATATAAATTAGACCATTGTTTAGCCGCAAAAGTTTTCCCTACAGTCTCAGGTTTACTCCATTTGGAATTTACCTTTCTCCTTAAGCTACTTCGCATCCTCATGGATACTTTATCATATTTTGCACCAATTTTATCCGAGATGTCATGTAATGTATTTTGGAATTTCAAATCATAACAACAATCAATCATACCAAAAGCGCGTAATTTAGAGAACAGCTTATAGCTTTTCATCTCAAGCTTTTTCTTGTCTTTTTCAAAACTTTCCATCATTGCATCACCAAATGGCTGATATACAAGTACTCTTTGTACGTTACTTCCTACTTCATATACTTCGTCTGGCAAATATAGAGAGGCTGCAAGAGAAGCATTGTCCTTTGGGAAACAAATGGCAATAGTAAGTCTATTATTATTTTTTTTAGATTCTGCACGTATAAAACGTTGTACCGATGGCATTTCTAAATCTCCCTTTATGAATTGCCATTCTACATCAACGAGTTTTTCGCCAAGAGTGTACCTCTCACTATCTCTATAAGGCGAATTCATCTCGTCAACACGAGAATCAATCCAAGGAGTCTTGTCAACATCACATTCTTCATCGTAGAACTTATTATCTTGTTGTGCTTCAATGTATCGCCATCGAGACATAGAAAAAAGCTCCCTATAATGTCCTTGGAAGAAGTTCATCTCGCGTTGAGCATCGGAATCAATGAATGTTATTCAAGAAAGTTTATTCTTTTTGATAAAATTGGGATAGTGAACTAAATGGGCGGCTTCCACTGCCATTGCAATACCCATACGACTCTTTCCGATAATTATCAAATGAACGGTGTCATCACATTCCGCAGTAATAGGCTTCAATCCTTCCAAAGGTAAATAATCGTCCAAGTTTGATGGACTGAGAGTTTGATGGACTAATACTTTTTGCACCCAGGTCTCATAATAATTAAAAGGTTTGAAATCTATAACCTTAAAAATGTTTTCACAAATATTGGCAAATTGGAATACCGAGAATGTACTTTGATATTCAAACATTACTCTACACGTCTTCTTTTTTTTGCACCCATTTGATTCTAGTAACTGAGCTATTTTCTGTACACACTCCATGTTCTTCACATCGTGGTGACTTCCATTTTGCTCAATGTCAAGTTGTTCGCCAATAATAAAAATGTCATTCTTTGTATATGGCAATCTTAAATTCTTCAAATCATCATAAGATGTTCGTTCACCATAAACAATAACAACCTGTGCTTCTCTTTTTTCTAGTAAAGATACAAGCTTTTTACGCAATGAGGAAGCATCTCTATTTGTCATTATTACAACATAATCTATTTTTGTTTCCTTTCCATCCTCATTCAGCAATTGTCTTACAATGTTAGGAATCATTTCGTTACCACCAATAATAACAGCAAAATTCTTTAGTTGCCATTTGTAATAATGGATTTCTCCTTTTCCCACCGATCCCTTCGCCTCTGGAACCAGGTTACGACCAATGACACTAATAGACCATTCAACAAAAAAGCTCCCATATATCCGATAAGCAACCTATAGCTTCGTATGAATTGTGGGTCGCTCCTGCTGAAACTTGGGTTAAGATACGACTCAAATGCATCCATAAATACACTTGTTTCATCATTAACAGACTGACAACAAAAAGATGGGTTACTCTTATAGCCATGATGGATAGCTCCAGCAATAATCGGAACGGATAATATACCTATAGTAATTACAAGAGCAGTAATAAATCGCCCTTTGCAGATAACACGATCAAGCCATATAAACATAATATATTATTTTTTATGATAAAATAAATTGATTTCAATTTAACCGAATTCTATGTGCTTATCTTCTTTAGTTTTTCAAAAAGAGGATCTTGCGAGTTTTCTATTTTAGCTAAGTCTAATAAAACTGCAAAATCAGTTAATGGGATACTTGTACTGTATTTGATATTATCTGGCAATTTTTCTAAGAAAATATGGTAACGATGATTAATCTCAGAAATGATAGCATCAAAAGCTTCAGATTCGACCTCTGATTGTTTATCACTTTTTATTAGTTTTTTATAAGCAAAATAAGCACTTGTCAAAATTGGGAAAACTGTAAATGCCGCCACTCCAAAAGCTGTTTGCAAATAATTTGCTGTTAATCCATCATAACTATTCCCAGATTTGACATCATCTAAAATCTCTCTTACAGGAATGTTTCCTATAAATACGTTGTTTATAGCATCTTTTTCCAATACAAAAGAGAATTTGTCGATTATATCTAATGTCATTTTATTATCCTGAACAATTACTGAGACCTTCTTTCTATACTTTTCTTTAATCACGAATGGACAACCCAGTATTTGGCAGAGGTCTTGTATCAAAGTGGTGTCAATAGGATGCTCCTCTAATGTCCTAATATTTATATTACTAAAGATGAATTTCAAAGCAGCTGGTAACTTAGAGCCATCAATGATATATGGAATTATAAAACCAATAGGTTTCTCGTTAAATACAAATGTTACTTCACTATTAGTGAACTTTGATTTATAACTATTTTCACTACCTAAGAATAGCATTTTTTTGCTACTCAAAATAGCATCGGCTATTACTGCAGGAAATTCCATACCACCGCTAAGACCTTTCGGTCTATGAAATAACTTATACCATATTTGTCAAGCGCGAAACATATCTTTTCTGCAACTTCAGTATCCTTTCGACTATAACTTATAAATACATCGTAATTCATATATTATATGGTTTAATTACTGTTAGTTGAAAATGTCGTCAAAATGACGGATGTTAATACCCACATTTTGCATTTCTGAGCTCCAATCAATTATTAATTGATGCTTAACAGCTTCCTTGTCCTTCAAGGAACCATAGAAAGAATATGCTTCAGTTCGCTTATTCTGGCACAGGAGTGAAGAAATATAATTGCAATACTTGTTAGAAGCATTATACTCTTCGACCTTTAAAGCTTTTAATGATGCCACTTCTGCTTCTTGATATCTCCTCTGTAATATGTAGCAATAAGACAATCCATCCCATACATTTCCACACATTCTGTTATCATTGGAAGCCGCAAAAGCTCCATCGCCTTATTATATGTTTTTTCTGCCCTAACAAGGTTTTGGGGTTCTTTATATCTTTCCATGTAACACAAAGCCAGGCTTTGTAATGACGCAGCCTTGTCATAACTACCGTTATAAGAATCTGATAAATACGTGAATATTTCAATAGCATCATCTATCATCTGGTCTTTAAGGCAGATTGACCCTTTATCATACAATATATCATAATAATGCCGACCTGTTTCTTGGTTGTCGTGAACCTTAAAATAGTTATCAACAACTTTTGATATTAATTCAAAATCTTGTGTTGCCAATGCCCTTTTTGAGCATAAAGTCTCGAAGATTTTCTTATAATATGGTTCATGTTTAAGATAGCGGTTATATTGTTCAAGACAAAAATCAATCTGAGGTAAAAACTTATATATATTATTCCCCTGTCTTTGTTGGATTTGAATTCCTGTTATAACGAAAGTCAGAAATAGCAGTAAATTATTGTTGCTTTGTGAAATAAAACCGAGGTTTAAAATGATATTAAGTTCAACCTCCAAATCATTACAAAGCTGGCGTTTTGCAGATGCCGATGCTGCATATAGTATAATCTTAAATGCATTGAAATACAATTCGTCATCTTTATTAGTTATGCTAAGTGCTGCATTAGCAAATTCAATTATCTCTTCATCACATCGGTTCTTTGCATCAAACAGTCTCATGCAAAAAACAAGCATATAATATTTTGACAGCTCTATTATGCTGGAACTCACAGGAATAGAATCCAGACCTGAAATTGCTTGTAGGTATAAGCTTATTGCTTTATTAGAAAAAGCCGGATATAAAGAGTATGCATTGGCCAATAATAGGTATGCACTTTTGATGTCTTGGGAGGTCAGTAAAAATTGTCTTTGCTGAAGTAAAGAATATAGTTCATCTAATTCTTGGCTCACCCAATCTGCGCCTCTGTTTAATGCAGTACGTTGAATTATCTCTAACTTGTCGCACAGGTAATCATAAAAGCCCTGCCCATATTCCTCGAACTTAAGTTTGTTTAAATCATCGAGGGTATAAGTAAAGCTGTTAAAATCACCTTGAAGCAATTTGGTTATCGTGTCAAAATGCTTATCTAATCTACCACTCAGCCAATATTGATTTAGTAAGTTTACTATTACTCTTTCCCTTCTCATTCTCCTTTCCTGAATATCGTCAATACTAAATAAATTAACGACAAGGTGTCTGTTCTTCGTAATTAAACTACTCCTATAAAGGCAGTGATCTTCAAGTTCATATATGACCCCCTCTGACTTAGTCTGATTTTGACAAATCGCTTTTAACAACTTATTCTCTATTAAAATCGACAAGATGTTATAGGACGCATAATAATCGGGATATATTGCAAGTTCCTTAATTATTGTATCATGCAGTGATTTTAGTTGTTCTTCTATAGTTAGAGTGGACTGGCGAGACAATTCGTCTTGGGCATATAGCCACAACTTATTATCTGTTTTAGTTCTATTAGTTTCTTTATACGCCTTCTCTCAGATGATATTTTGTCACTTAACAGGGCTATATATGCCTGTTCTCCTCCATCTATATTGTCATGAACGACAATGTTATTGCTTTGGTCTCTTAACCTGCGAATGATATTATTGATGACAGCAACCTCAATAGCAGTATAGTCTGGAATGTTCAAGATGAATTCTTGCGAAGGAAGGGATTCTGGCTCTTCATATAGTTCCTGAACGACACCTTCAACCTGATCCGAAAGAAGATTTACAAGTGCTTCTGATAGATTCTCTGTGATGTTGTGTATTTCAAATGTCGATTGCAGGTTGTCTGGTATCAGAGTTGTGCTATTTTCAGAAGTCAGTACCAAGATTTTCTTTCTGATTTGGGCACATCTATCTGCCACATCAACAATTTCATGCTTTGTAAACTCTCCTAAATGTGAACCTATTAAGGCTATAAAAATGTCGGAGTTTTCTATGTTTCGGTCATAAAAGAGTTGACTATTAATGCTTTCATCCTCAGAAAGAAATAGACGGACTTTATGCCCCATTCCTGTAAGCGAGTCTTTAAGTTTGCGTACATATCCACCGAGATAAATACGCTCTTCTTCAAATTCGGTTATCGATGATGCGACGAAAACTTTAACAGTCTTCATAAAATCAAAACATGCCAAAGTGAAGTCTACAAATTGTTCGCCTCACTTTGGCATAATAGCCTTGTTACACATTATTTCCCCTTCTCTTTCTCCTTCTTATTTGCCTCGTTGATAGCATAGGCTCCAACACCAACAACCGCTGCAATACCCAAACCTATGGCCCATGCTGGAGCAGTTGCAATTGCAGCCAAAATTCCACCAGCAGCAGCTGCCGCTTGCTGGGGATTACCAGTAAAATTAATGTTTGACATAACTCTTGTGTTTTAATGATGAGATTGTTCTATATTTCATCATCTTTAGTAAGCCAATCTCTTCTCTTACCAAAAACGACATTATTTACTTCATAACTTCTTCTTCAGTTCCCAGCCTATTTTCTGAACAAATTTAATGGTATTCATTGCCATCTCTCGATCATATTCTTTTTCAGATTCTGGCAACCTGTTATATGGAATCAAATCTGGATGAAGTTTGTTCTCATCATCCCGAAATGGTCCATACGACCATCCTTCCTTCATTCTGTTAAAAGCCCAAACTTCATGGGCATTTTCAGCTATTGCTTCTCGTAATTCTAATAAATCATCAGAAATAGGAACTTCTGAAAGGTCTATGGGATGGGGAACATATTTATTGTTCTTGCTTATTATTACCAAATAATTAGAGGAGTCATCCCAAGCACAGACAAAGTGGGAGATGGAGTATAAATCTTCAGAACTGGGCGATGACGTGTCTATAATAGTAATTCGCTCTTCATTTATGCTATTTATAACTACAACGTGATTGGGTGAGTATCCTTCTCTATCTTGGTCTGATTCATATTCATTGAAACCTCGAAGTTCCGAACTGTCAACAACAGCAAGTACAACTTCATTTTCTGCTAATGCATTTGAAATGTCTTCAATAGAGCAATTGTATCTGTGAGCAACATTTAGTCCTCTCTTTCCTGCCAATCTTCCAATATTGAACAATGCAGTCCCATGCTCTTTGATTATACCATCCTTCTTTGACTCATCAATCAATTCGTCATCATTAACCTCAAATCCTAGTTTCCGCAAAGCTATTCCTTCACATCTAATTGCACAAAAATTGTCAACACTATTCTGTGCCGCCATAGACATCATTGGTAAAACACTTTTTGAAACAGGGTTTAAAGAAATTTGGGCCGCTTTGATAACGTCATCCAAAAGATTGCTCAGTTCATAGTTAAAAGAATCGGTATAATCAAACAAGTGACTCCCATCCAATTGAATATCATAATCTTCGTCCATCATCATCATCACGGATTCAAGTTCCTGAGGGTTCTCCGCCAGATACTGACGCACTTGATTTCGTTCTTCCTTGGTTACTTTGCCTTCAGCGTATGCTGCAAGTAGTTCATTTGAAATTTTCATGCTCATTACTTTTTATTCTATTGTGACAATGAGTTTTCTAAGTTCAATCTTTGCTCTCTGCATACGAACATCCACATAACCAGAAGAAGGAACGACAAGGTTTCCTTTATTATCGTACTTCTTGATTCCGTGCTTATCCCATGATTTCTTCATAAGGATAGCTATTTCTGTGCTGTTATAGCCCTGAAGTCGTTTGAGTACCACGAACTTCTGGTCTGAATCCTTCAGCATTCTGATAGCCTCCATCAAGAGAATCTTTCTCTGGGTTGTCTCGTAATCTTCCACACCCCCATCAGGAAGTTGAACAGATCCATTCTCATTATCGTCATCATCTATAGAGATGGGATTTGGAATTTTTCCTATCAAGTAAGGCTTGATTTCTAAAAATCTATTGTTGGCTGTTCTGCCGATCCAAGCAGAAAAATGGCTGCGCCATTCAAAAGAACGGAGTTTTTGCCAATTTAAATCTTTGCCCTTGAGAAAATCAAACAAATCGCCCTGGCAATCTTCATACCAAGAAG
The DNA here is from genome assembly GCA_022508665.1 of Prevotellaceae bacterium. Taxonomy (GTDB): domain Bacteria; phylum Bacteroidota; class Bacteroidia; order Bacteroidales; family Bacteroidaceae; genus Minthosoma. The sequence goes on from JAFLUT010000004.1 coordinate 55,134, forward strand.
GATCGTTGTCATAAATCTTGCGATATATCTTGTATAGAAGTGGGTGATAACGATTATAGATAAGATAAGCCGCAGCCTCCTCATTGTATGGGGGCGTGATTATCTTGGTTACAACCTCCTTATCAGAGAGTTGAGCATATTGGTTCTTGAATATGAGTCCCATGTTACTTGGATTTATCTGAACTGGTTTCTACGAGTTCCAATTTATCCTTGGCAATGTAAGCAGTTGTAATGGTAAATAGTCCTTCGACCACAATTCCTACGCGCTGCTGCCCTTTATAACGTTTAACGATTCCCTCCACTCCCGCAAAAGGACCGTCTTTTACTCTTACCAACTGACCTTGTTTGAACTTCTCTACCACAAATGGCTCCAGGTGCTTGTCCTCAGCCTCGGCATCGCAAATCTTCATGAGAGAAGCCATCTGTCTTTGTGGAATGATAAGTGGTTCTTTCGTTTTGTCATGGTGAATGTTGTAGTAGAAACGAAGGTATTTCGTATCATCACCATTTTCATAGACATATTCCTTCAGTTGATCAAAACTGTCGTATGCAAAAAGAATGTTTGGAAGACGGCTTTCAACGATCTTTTCAGTTCTGCCATCAATGGCCTTGGTATTGGTTATGGTTGGATAAAAGGCTTCAATACCTATCTTTGAGAAAAACTCGTATGCCTTACGCTCTCTTCCGTAAGTGCATCTGATAGCATACCAATGGGGTATAGTTTCGGGATTGGGCTTACGTTTGATGGTTTTGACAGGCGCATTTCTGGTGGACACCCCTGTTTTTGAATGTTCCTCCACAAAGGGAGACAAAACTTCGGAGGGAGCATTGGGAGTAACCCCAATGCTGGGAGGATTTATGCCGTTACCTCTTCGCTTCTGAACATCTTCATTTATATTTTTTATGCTCATAATACTACAAACAAATTCTAAGCAGAACTTTGTTTAAGTATTTTATTTGGGACTTATTTTTTGATTTGTTGCTGGTAAAGCGTAATCAATATGACTTGAATACATTACTTTAATGTATATAATAATCCTAAGGCAAAAGTACAATAAAATTATTAAACAAACGAAAGAAAGTGCTAAAAATGTTTATTTTTAACATTTAATAGCACTTGTTTTCAGCAAAATATGTATTATAGTTTTTATTTTTCAAATAGCAAAAGGTATTCCATCCAGCGGCGACGAAGGATATAGGGATGTCTTTTACCTTTGTAATGACAGAAATCCAGCAAATCATAAAGAATGTTGCGATTGCCTGTATCAAGTTTTGTTTGTAATCTGCTTTGGGGCTTATTTTTGTCGCCAAGCAAAGACACACAACCACAGTTGTAGCTTACACATCCCAATAACAAACTATCAGCACCATATTTTCGAAATAGGGCACAGTTCTTACGTAAATCGCTACGCAAAATAGAATCTGCCTGATGCTCTGTTATTGGGTAACTTAGATTCTCGCCTGATTGTATTCGATGACCATAGCCTATATATGGGTAATCCTTTCGAGTATGCCATTGTTCGTAATACTTGATAAGCGTAACAGCACGTTCAAAAGGTGGCAATTTCATCAGGTTATGCAAATGCTGCTGTGAAGATGCGTTGACGGCTCCACAGAAGAATAGCACGACCGAAATCATCATCTGTCGTATCATTTTCCCTCTCTCTTTCCCAAAACGGTTTCAATCATGTTCTTGACATCCTGAGTGACAGAGACAAAATTTTTATACAGAATCTGTTCACGTTCCTCTGGCGATCCGAAATCATAGAAGATTGGAAGGGGACACTTGTCGTATTGGGCTTCCTCCTTCTTGATAGCCTCGATGTCAAGATTTGTCTTGCAGAAGAACTTGCTTGTCTTGAACTCTTCTGCCTCTTGTATGTTCATACTTCCACCTCGACCGATCTTGGTTTTCTGAAAGTCACGAGCCACCTGACCGCAGATCCAGCCTGTGGGCATGTCGGAAATCTTACTTGGAGGTACAAGGCTGTCCATGTTCTCGTTGAGATTGATGGAGGTACGGTCTCTGTCAATGGTCACGCCTTTTTTCAGCTGTACTACCTTGCCGAAGATGTCATTGCTCAGCCATTCAAGGGTTTCCTTTGAACGGGCAGAGCCAGACACGACATTGCCGACAATAGTGATAATCTTCTGCATACCTACCTTGCCATAGTCGGCTTCCAACTGAGGCAGTTCCTGAAAGCCAAGGGCAACAGACACCTTGTTGCTTCGGGCTGTACCGATAAGACGGTCGATTTTGTGGAAATAAAGCGTTGGCAGCTCATCCACGATGATGCTCACGGGGATGTTCTTACCCTGACCAGTATTGACACGAGTGACAAGACGGTTCAGGATTAGGGCGTTTAACGCTCCGATGATACTCTCCATTTGGCAATGACATAGGAGTTGGCACAAAAGACCCTCAAACCGCCTGTCTGTCCATGCAGCTGGCTAGATAAGCGGATGCAGCCAGCTGCATTTGCATTTTCAACTAGCTGCATTTTGAAGACCTGTTCCGTTTTCCCCATATTTTCTGACAAAAATCTTGTGCTAACTACTATGTTATTGCCCTCCATTTTTGGGTCGTTGGCGATAAGCAGGTAAGATGGATTCTTCGGGTCTGAGACCTTCAAGTCAAAATCATCGCCATCCTTATGGAATATCCAGTATGATTCCTTGGTTGCCAATCGTGAGGTGAAGACACGGAGCGTACCTATCATACCCTCCAGCTGTTCCATGGCTTTGTTCTTCAAGGCGGTCTGGAAAGGACCGAGAAGAGGTGCAACCTCATTGTCGGTCTCCAGCACCTCGAAGATGGTCTGATAGCTTTCATTGAGGAACGAAAGGATATGCGACATGTCACTATATTTGCCAAGCCAGTAGTATTCGCCTTTCTCTGCATCGAGGAGATTTCCATCCCAATCAAAGACACGCCCTGTAGGTTTCTCACGACGGGTTTGCTTATCCATCACCTTTTCGGCTTTGAGCAGCTTGCTATTCTTGTCGTATGGCTCACGCTCGTAGTTGACGAAGAAGTAGATGCAGGCGGCAAGGAAGTTGACGGCTGAGGTTTGAAAGAACTGGTCGCTGCCACCGCCTCCCTCTTTCTTTCCCTTCTGTAAAGATTCAAGCAGGGTCTCTGCTGTCTCAGATGCAGCAGCCAAATTGGGGATGTACTTTCTCTGAATAGGATTGACTCTTCGAGAGTGGCTTACATCCACAAAGTTAATGACATTGAACTGAAAATCTTTCTTTGCACCATGCAATACACCTGTCTTTTTGTTCAGACAATAGGCGTAGTACAGTTTCTGCGCAAGGGTCGGCCACTTATAGTCATAGACAACCATGGCAAAACCTTTCTTTGAGTGCTGGCGGATGAACGGCTCTATGACAGAAAAGGTTTTACCAGAGCCAGGCGTTCCTACAACCCATGTTCCATGGAACGGATTCGTGATATTTATGTATCCCTTTCGGAATTTACCCTTCCAGTAATAGCGCATGGGGATGTTGACAGAGTACTTGTCGTTTATTACCTCCTCGCACTGCTCGAATCTGTAATAAAAAGTTAAAAATGTTAAATGTTTATCTTTTTGAACCATCATAGATTTCACCTTATTACTTTTCTACCGTTTAATTATCAAGTTGTTGTAATTTAGCAACTTACAAATACCGAAATTGCTCCAGCCTTACATCTATTACTATTCCAGAGAGCGTAACGAGTATCGGAAACAATGCTTTCGATTATTGTACCAGCCTCATATCTGTTACCTGTTTGGCAGAAAATGTGCCAGAAATGGGAAGTAATGTTTTCGCTGCTGTTCCCCAAAGCGAAGTCACTCTCTATGTGCCAGAGTCTGCACTGGAAGCCTATAAAGCCGCTGAGCTGTGGAAATACTTCGGACGCATTTTGCCGATTGGAGCAGACGACCCTAACACACCTGACACGCCAAAACTCCCTGTGGTAAAGATGACATACGTTGACTACTACAGTCCCGACACGCCTGTTGGCGAGGTCGATGTGGCGCAGGCTGGCTACAACAAGATGGCAAACGGTGAGGTCGGCTTCGGCAACACCGCATGGAACTGCAACTGGATAACATACGTCTCCGTTGACGCTTCCGGCATCGACGGCGCCGCCATCAAGAGCGTCCGTCTCACCGCCGATGTCTACGGCTCGACAGACAGCAAGCGCAACACGACATGGGGCGTGGGCTACAACGCTTCCGGGTGGTCAGCCGACATGACATACAGCACCGCCGACAAGAGCATCACACTGATTGGCACCGAGTTTACCACGGTAACCAAGGCTGCCGACATCTTTGAAACAGTGACCTTCGACATCACCCCCGCCTTTGCCAACGGCAGCAGAACGGCTACAATCCTCGTCTACGAGACAGCGGCGGCGGGCGGATACATCAAGAACGTGAAGGTGGAGGTCGAAACCGCCGACAGTGAACTCGACGCGGCAAAGGAACGCGCCATAGCGGCAGTGAGGGCTCTCCCCGCAGGTGAAGGGCTGTTCCGCTACTCGCAGGAAGACATCGACGCCGCAATAGCCGCCATCGAGGCAGCGCAGACGGTCGAGGAGGTTGAGGCGGTTGCAATGCCTTCAGTCAAATTGCCCGCCGAAGACCAGGCATATCTCCTATCCCTCGCCACATCTGAAGGCACATTCAGTCTCAACACGGATGAAGGCATAAAGATAGCAAAGGAAGGCACACCTGTCTTCCTCGTCGCACAGGACAATGGCACATACGCCATTGCCACCCTAAATGGAGAATATGTGAACTACGCAGGAGGCAACGAGTGGACTCTCACCGCAACAGCAGATGCCTACGGCTGGACAATCGCAGCCCTCGCCGATGGCGGCTACACCATCACTGGCAAGAACGGCTTCCTCGGCACGAACACCTCTGACGGAAATGCCGCAGGTTCTACCTGCTACGGCGACAAGAAGAGCAGTAATGGCAACTACATCTGGAACATCGAGGAAACAGAGATACCTGCTCCAG
>JAFLUT010000040.1 GCA_022508665.1 Prevotellaceae bacterium
AACCCGTACGTCAGTTTAGCAAACTGGTGGTTTCAGCCACTCACCCATCCTTCCGAAACCCGGTTATGTCAAATAGCATGAACTTTGTCTCGGTGAACCTCCCTACGAGGCACATCCTCTGACAATTGCGGTGCAAAGGTAGAATTATTTTTTTTCTCCAACAAACATTTTCAACAAAAAATCGTATCTTTGCCGAAAATTTCCAATCTAACGACAGTAAAAAAGAAGATATGCATTCAATACAAGAGAAGAAGGAGGCTTTCGGACGGCTGCTTGATGTGATGGACACCCTGCGCGAGAAATGTCCATGGGACCGCAAGCAAACCAACGAGTCGCTGCGGCCAAACACCATTGAGGAGACGTATGAACTGTGCGATGCCCTGATGAAGGACGACAATCTGAACATCTGCAAGGAACTGGGAGACGTGCTTCTGCACATCGTGTTCTACTCGAAGATAGGCGAAGAGAAAGGAGAGTTCGACGTAGCTGACGTGTGCAACAAATTGTGCGACAAACTCATCTTCCGCCACCCTCATGTCTATGGCGAGATGAAACTCGACACAGCCAGCGAGGTGAGGCAGACATGGGAGCAGATAAAGACGAAGGAGAAGGACGGCAACAAGACAGTCCTTTCGGGAGTGCCAGACGCCCTGCCCTCTCTCGTCAAGGCATACCGCATTCAGGACAAGGCACGCAACGTCGGCTTCGACTGGGAGGAGCGTACCGACGTGTGGAAGAAGGTGAAGGAGGAGATTGGCGAGTTTGAGGAGGAAGTGGAACGCCTATACAGCAATGCGGAAACAGAGGCAGCCAAAGAACAGGCGCAGAAGAAGGCAACAGAAGAGTTTGGCGATGTGATGTTCAGCCTCATCAATGCCGCACGGCTATACAAAATAAACCCTGACAATGCACTTGAACACACGAACCAAAAGTTTATCAAAAGGTTCAATTATGTAGAGGCAAAGGCAAAAGAGCAAGGAAAGGCGCTGAAAGACCTCACATTGGAAGAAATGGACAGATACTGGAACGAAGCAAAGGTTTCCCTTCTTGACACATAGAGCCGAAAGGCAACAGTTGGTGGCACAGACATATCTTGCCATATTGTTTGTATGGCAAATGTCATTCCACGACACACGAGAGTGTACAGAAATTACAATATCTTATTTGTGTTGCTGTCTGGAAAGACAACCATAGGCGTAAAGTTCTTGGCTTCTTCGTAGTCCATTATGGCGTATGACATAATGATGACGATGTCGCCGACCTGCACTTTGCGTGCAGCCGCCCCATTGAGACAGATGCATCCGCTGCCACGCTCGCCTTTGATGACGTATGTGTCAAAACGCTCGCCATTGTTGTTGTTGACAATGAAGACACGCTCACCCGCAATGAGGCCTACGGCATCCATAAGGTCTTCGTCTATGGTTATGCTGCCCATGTAATTGAGGTTTGCTTCGGTAACCCTGACACAGTGCAGTTTAGATTTAAGCACTTCAATCTGCATAGGCGTTGTTTATTTATAGTTTATATTGTCTATCAGTCGGATTGGAGTTGCGCCGCAGAATACTGTGATGCACCCTTGTATATGCTCGGCATCGCCCCAATTGCTGACGCTTTCAAGCGTGGCAGCATTCACGATGTCGTAGTACTGCACAGTCAATCCATCCACCGAGTTTATTTGAGCAACAACCATTTGCTTTGTCTCTTCCACGGTGTGCGTCTTGCTGTATTCAACGCTTTCGTGCAGCGCTTTATAGATGTTGGGAGCGATGCCACGTTCAGCAGAAGTCAGCAGGGCGTTCCGACTGGAAAGCGCCAAGCCATCATCCTCTCGCACAATGGGGCATGGGCATATCTGCAAACGCATCGCCCATTCTTCGCCTCTTGACACATAATCTGCCAGCATGGCTTGGATTACCGCTATCTGCTGAAAATCCTTTTCACCGAAATATGCCCGGTCAGGTTCAACAAACATGAACAGCTTGCTAACAATCTGGCACACGCCATTGAAATGTCCGGGACGAAACGCTCCCTCCATTACGGTGTCAGTGGGAGGATATGAAAACGAGCGTGTGTCTGCTTCCGGATACACTTCTTCTACTGACGGCGCAAACACATAATCGGCGCCAATGCCCGAAAGCAGTTTGCAATCAGCGTCAAGCGTGCGCGGATAATGTTCCAAATCGCTCTTGTCATTGAACTGCGTAGGGTTGACAAACACGCTTACCACTGTAGCGTCATTTTCTTCCACGCTGCGAGCGACAAGCGATGCATGACCTGCATGAAGCGCTCCCATTGTAGGCACGAGGCCTACTGTTTTACTATCATTTCTCAAGGCCGAAACCTTTGCCTTTAACTCTTTTACAGACTTGATAATTTCCATTGCTTTTGAATAAAAAACGCTGGCATTATTACAAATTCCGTACAAAGTAACGGAATATTTAGGACATAGAGAAACTTTTGTGTCAAAAACTGATGATATGCTCCCATTTTCACATTGCACCGTGCGGCAAAGTAATGCCTATGACTGTCAACGAAACGCCATGGATGTTGCAGAATTGCACATAGAGATAGAAAAGATGCTCGGAAAAGCAAGACTAATTATATACCTTTATTTTATATTAGCGTTTTTCGTCCTCACGATGTCGAACAAATAAGTCAGTTTGGCAGAGATTGTCTGATTGGCAGAACGTCCGAATTTGCCTCGTTTGCTATTGTCGAAGATGTCACCAAGACCGTAGTAGTAGCGGCCTTGGAGTTGGAAATGACCTATAGGTGAGGAAAATTCGATGCCGAAGCCAGCGGCAATGCCGTAGTCGAAACTGTTGTCTGGGTCTTTACCGTACTGGTATGTCACGTTGTTTGGACGGCGAGTGATGTCCCACTCCCCACCTCCATAATGCTCTTTGCCAAAGAGGTACATTCCGAGTTGCGGCCCAGCCTCGAAGATGAACTTGAAGCCGCGGCGTTCACGCCCCCACCCCATTTGCATGAGGATTGGCACTTCGACGAAGCACCAGTCGCGGCTGTATGTGTTGCCCGAGCCGTCCTCGATGAGTTCCTTCCAGCCGAGATTGTTTAATTGCACCTCGAGTTGCACGCCGCAAATGGCGGTGAAGTATTTCTCGCAGATGTAGCGTGTGGCAAAGCCTATCATCGGCGAGGCTTTCAGCGTCTGCTTGATTTTGGGCTGGAAGTCCATCCTGTTCATGGTGCAGCCACCAGTGAAACCTATGGAGAAGTCGCTACGTGGCTCGCCCACCTGCGCAAGACATGCAAGGGGGAGGAGCAGCAAGATGAACGCTAACAGGATTATATGTCTTCCTCGCTTCATTGTGGATGTCATAACTGCCGTGTGTTTCATCGCACAATCATCGTTCCGTCAGGCTTGCGTGTCACTATCAGCACCGACTTGTTCTGATAGCCCGACCACGAGTTTTTCTTCTCGAACAAGAAAGGAAACTCGAGCGACTGGTACGAATAGTTGTGCAGATTGTTGTAGATGTCCGAGCCGAACTCTCGCAATCCCTTGATGAAATAGACTCCGATGTCGTAGCCAAGTTCGCCATAACGTGGGAAACTGTTGTACTGGCTTTGCTTGAACCAGCGCTGAAACTGCGAGTTGAACCGCTGCGTGCGCGACGATGACGGATTGCTGTAGAAAGACGTGAAGAACTGGCAACTGTATTTGTTCAGATTTGCCTCATGCTTCGCCGCAAGCGTCTGCCATTCGGGATAGCCGAAGAGTTGCACGGTGCAGTTTTCGGGGATTTCCAAAGAGTTGAGTTTCGTGCAGAGGTTGTCGAATGCAGCCGATGTGCCGCTGTACGGGATGACTACGTTGCAAAGGCTTGTGCTTAGCATATCCTTCACAGCACTCATTTCGTTGATGTCCGCCTGCCGATACTTTATGCCTTGCGCATCGAGAGCGGCTTTCAGCCCTTGGATGTACGGCATGTTGTCGCCCCTGTCATTCGTGTTCACAAAGATGATGTTGTCCGCCTTGTGCATGGCAATGAAGCGGCTATAGACAAGGCTGTAGATGATTGACGAGTGCGTGTTGACTTGGAATGTTGTCGGATGCTCATTCACGAGCATAAGGTCATTAGCCATAGGCACAACGTGTACTATGCCGTTCTCGTGGGCAAACTTCGCCACTGTGCCGAGGTTGTACTGACGCATAGGGCCAATGATAAGCTGCATGTTCTTCATCTCCTTTTTCTGCAGCACGCTGCCCACGGAGTTAGTCTCGTCGTAGGCATACACATTGACGGAGCATCCACGCTGCTTGAGCGAATCGACTGCAAGGAGAAAGCCCTGATAGAGGTTAGCCATTTTCTGCGCCTCCGTCGTCATGTTCTCACTTGATGTCGAGAAAGGCAGAATGACAGCCACATTGATAGCGTCATATTTCTTCACCCTTGCCCTCTCTTCCGCCTCCTGCTTGTCTTTCAGCGCCTGCTGATACATGGCGTCCTCCTCGTCCGTGTATGGTATATTGATGACCTCCCCCTTTTTCAGTTTGCCCTTTTTCAGTTGCGGATTAGCCTCAATCAGTTTCTCCTCCGCAATGCCGTATTGGCGTGAAATGGAGTATACCGTCTCCTTCTTCTGCACCTCATGCGTCGCTTTATACTTCGGACGATTGAGGATGTCCGTCTGCGGTGCAGCCATCCCTGCCGGCACATTGATTTTCTGCCCTGCCATGATGTAATCTGGCTGCAATCCGGGGTTCAGTTCCTGCAAACGTGCCACCGTGATGTTATATGCACGAGCAATGCTATACAGCGTCTCTCCCGACTGTATCTCATGCTTCGCCGTCGCCTCCGACTGGGCGTTCATCACTATCGCCATGACAAAAGCGAATAAAAGAAATATAGTTTTTTTCATCACTCGAAATGTATTCAGACGTTTTCAAGATACAAATTTAGTAAATAATTGTCATTCCATACAAATAAAATCCAAAAACTTTTCGTACTTTTGCAATGTAAAACTAAGGTTTTTAACAAAGAAAAAGGAAACTTTTTATGGTCAGCATCATTATTCCTGTATATAACACAGGAAAAATTCTGAACAAATGTCTGCGTTCTGTTGTTCGACAGACATACACAGATTGGGAGTGCATCATTGTAAACGATGATTCTACAGACACCGACACCATACGGGTGCTTCAACAGTGGAGAAATAATAACTATAAATTTATTTTCATAGACAAAGCAACTAACGAAGGCGTTGATATGGCAAGATTTTCTGCCCTTGCCATAGCGAAAGGTGATTATATCACTTTTGTAGATTCTGATGATTGGCTGGAACCTGACGCTTTGGATATAATGGTAGCGAAGTCGCTTGAAACAGATGCAGATGTGGTTGTGGGGCGTATGCGCAAAGTCTATATGGGAGGACTTTTCTCTAAATCTGATACTTCTACACCAGAATGGATGGAAAGAGCCATTTTGCATGAAGAACTGATGGAAAAGTATTACATTTCTTTCTTTGGAGTAAACATATTGCCTGTAAACATTTGGGCGGTATTATATAGGCGTGATTTGTTTATCCGTGCAAATATACAGCCATCAAGACTAACGTTTGGCGAAGATTTGCTTGTTAACATGAATTTGTTTCCTCACATCAAAACGTTTTATGCCATTGATAAAGTTATTTATAATTACAGAACAGGTCTGCCTGGTATCTCTGACAAATATTTTAATTCATGGTTGGAGAATGCACGTAAACTATATGAGATAAAAATGCAGGTTTTGAGGGATACGAAATACGAGGACGGAATATATTATCAAAAAATAGAACTTGTCAACTATATAAAATCATATATCAACGTCTGTCTCCGATACAGAAAAAATCAAAGGGATAAAAATATAGAAGTCCTACGAAACGAACTATCCTGTCCCGTCTACAAAGACCTATCCACACTGCGAAACACCCCTTACACGGATGCTCCATTTGCCATCCTCATAGCCAACGGTAATGCTGACAATCTTTATCATATTATGGAACAGAACGCTAACAGTCTCCAGATAAAAAATAAATTAGCAAACTCCATCATTGGTTTTTTACGGCACTTTTCATAATGTAAAAAAATAAAAACAATAATGGAAGTAATCGTTAAATACGATGGTTAAATCTCGGTATACAATACCAACCCAAGCGAAGTATTTTCTAAATAATGGATAAAACTACCGTCATCTATCTCTATTCCTCATTTGTTGCCTCGCAATCCGCCTGTTTTCTGCGTCTGCATGGAAAATGGCAACAGATAACAGATAACAAATAGGTTTTTTAGATGTGAGGGAGAGGAGGGTTTGTGGGATGGGTGATTTTGGGGTAAAAAAAGGGGGAAAAGGGAGGGGATAAATAAGTTTGTATTATATATTATAATTAATTATAATATATAATACAAAAATTTGTTGCATTTTATTTTCTATGCAAATTGAAAAAAACTATTTGTTATCTGTTATCTGTTGCCGACCGCATGCAAAATTCGCCGCAAGCCCAGTGTTTTCAGCGTATGCGCCACATTCGACATTGGTAACAAATGCATTTGTTGCCAGTGAAAAACCTATTTGTTATCTGTTGCCAGTTTGTTGCAGGGAGTTGTTTGTTGCGACAAAACTGTGTATTGTCATTTCGATGAACTGTGTATTGTCATTTCGATGAACGGCATAGCGGTGTTTCGACAAACCGTGCGGCGATGTGGCGACAGGCGGTGTGGTGGTCGGGGAAATAATTGTTTGGGGCGTTAATTTTTTAGGGGAAATCGTGGGGCATTTCGATATTTTTTCGTATATTTGCATACGAAATAGGATGTGCGTGGTAATAAAGAAAAAGAGTGGCGGCGTAAGAAAGAAAACTGCGATAATGAAAGAAAGAAAACAGCAATGGTAAAAAGAAAAACGGCAAAGGCAATGAAAAAAATCATAATGGCAAAAGCGAAAATCGTGCGGTGGACGGCGGCGTGTCTGCTGTGCCTGCTCCCCGTGTGCGTGTGGGGGCAGGAGGCAAGCCCTGTGGTGAGGTTCTACTCGGTTGACGAGGAGGCGGAGGTGGAGGTCACGCCGGGAGAGTCGCAGACGGCACAGGCTCCGCTGGAGATTGCGATGACGGCGAATGTGAGCAATCTGGAGAACTACAAATATGTGTGCGAATGGAGGCTGTGGAGGACTAACGAGGGCGAAACGACGCCGATGATGACTCGATTTGAGGAGGAGACGACGTACACGCTCACGAAGTCGGGCGGATATGGCATAAAGTTGTACGTCACGTTCACGCAGGAGGGAGACACGATTGAGTATGAGAGCGAGCAGATGACGGTGGTGATTAGCGAGTCGAAACTGAACTGCCCCGACGGATTTTCGCCTAATGGTGACGGCATCAACGACTACTTCCGCATCACGGCGCAGTCAATCGTGAAACTCGAAGCGGCATTCTTCAACCGCTGGGGGCAGAAGGTGCATTCGGTCAATCTGGACACGGCGGAGCATGCCGAGGGAGAGACGAACAAACTCGTGCTGTGGGACGGAAGGGTGAACGGCAAGTATGTGAAGGACGGCGTGTATTTCCTTAATCTGTACGGGCTTGGCAGCGACGGCATAGAGTATAAGATTAAGAAGGCGGTGAACGTGCTGAAAGGGTTTAACGAGAACAGCAACACGGCTGGGGGCGGAGAATGAGAACGGCAAGGAATGGGAATGAGAACACTACAAGCGGCGGAGAATGATACGGATTGAAGGTGCAAGGGTGCATAACCTGAAGGATGTGAATGTGGACATTCCGCGTGGCAGCCTCACGGTCATCACGGGGCTGAGCGGAAGCGGAAAGTCGTCGCTTGCTTTCGACACGATTTATGCCGAGGGGCAGAGGCGGTATGTAGATACGTTCAGTGCATACATACGCAACTTTCTTGGAGGCATGGAGCGTCCCGACGTGGACAGGATAAGCGGTCTCTCGCCTGTCATCAGCATCGAGCAGAAGACGACGAACAAGAACCCTCGCTCTACGGTCGGCACGGTGACGGAGGTGTATGACTACCTGCGACTGCTCTATGCCCGCATCGGCGAGGCATACAGTTACGACACGGGCGAGCGCATGGTGAAATACACGGAGGAGGACGTGATGCGGCTGCTTGTGGAGCGATACGAGGGCAAGCCAATCTTCCTTCTTGCTCCGCTGGTGCAGAGCCGAAAGGGGCATTACCGCGAACTCTTCGAGAGCATCAGGAAGAAGGGGTATCTCTATGCCCGTGTGGACGGCGAGATTGTGGATGTGAACGAGGGAATGAAGGTTGACCGCTACAAGAACCACGACATCGAGGTGGTTGTCGACAAACTCGTCGTGTCGGCAAAGGACAGCGAGAGGCTGAAGAAGAGCCTCGAAGTGGCGATGAAGTTGGGAGACGGGCAAGTGATGGTGGTGGAGAAGAACACGGGCGAGTTGAAGCACTACTCAAAACGGCTCATGTGTCCAACGACAGGGCTGTGCTACCGCGACCCTGCACCCAACAACTTCTCTTTCAACTCTCCGCAAGGGGCATGCCCCCACTGCAAGGGACTGGGCGTTGTGCCGGCGGTGGATATGGAGAGCATCGACTATCAGCAGATGTCAGACTATGTGCAGGAGCTGAACGTGGAGGAGCAGAAGGAATGGGCGGCACGATGGGCGGAGACGGTAGATAAACTGGTGGTGTGTCCCGAATGCGGAGGCAAACGGCTGAACAGGGAGGCGCTGCATTTCCGCATAGACGGGAAGAACATCAGCGAGGTGTCGGACATGGAACTGTCGGCTCTCTACGAATGGGTGAGCGGCGTGGAAGAAAAAATCGAGAAGAAGCAGCGTGCCATAGCGCATGAGATAATAAAGGAAATCAGTTCGCGGCTGAAATTCCTGCTCGATGTGGGACTGCACTATCTGAGCCTCTCACGCAGTTCGGTGAGCCTCAGCGGAGGAGAGAGCCAACGCATCCGCCTTGCCACGCAGATAGGGGCGAAGTTGGTGAATGTGCTTTACATCCTCGACGAGCCGAGCATCGGGCTTCATCAGCGAGACAACGTGAGGCTCATCAAGTCGCTGCAAGAACTGCGTGACGGCGGAAACACGGTCATCGTGGTTGAGCATGACAAAGACATGATACTCAATGCCGACTACATCGTGGATATGGGCCCACGGGCAGGAAGGCTTGGAGGCGAGGTGGTGTTTCAAGGCACGCCGAAGGACATGCTCACGACGGACACGCTGACCTCCCGTTTCCTCAACGGCAAAGAGAAGATTGAAGTGCCGGCGAAGAGGCGTGAGGGCAACGGCAAGGCAATATCCATCATCGGTGCGACAGGAAACAACTTGAAGAACGTGAGCGTAGATATTCCGCTGGGAAAACTTGTGTGTGTGACAGGAGTGAGCGGAAGCGGAAAATCGACACTGATAAATGAGACATTGCAGCCCTTCGTCAGTCAGCACTTCTATCGCTCGCTGACAGTGCCTCAGCCAGTGGAGCGGATTGAGGGGATTGAGAACATCGACAAAATCGTGAGCGTTGACCAGTCGCCTCTCGGACGCACGCCACGAAGCAATCCTGCCACCTACACGGACATCTTCACCGACATACGCAAACTCTTCGTAGAAATGCCAGAGGCGAAGATGCGTGCATACAAGCCGGGGCGTTTCTCGTTCAACGTGGCTGGCGGACGGTGCGAAACGTGCGGCGGCAATGGCTACAAGACCATACAGATGAACTTCCTGCCCGACGTGCTTGTGCCGTGCGAGGTGTGCCACGGCAAGCGATACAACCGCGAGACGCTCGAAGTGCGTTTCAAGGGCAAAAGCATCAGCGATGTGCTTGACATGACAATCAATCAGGCGGTAGAGTTCTTCGAGCATCAGCCGAAGATATTGCAGAAAATCAAGGTGCTGCAAGATGTGGGATTGGGGTACATCAAACTCGGTCAGCCGTCAAGCACACTGAGCGGAGGAGAGAGTCAGCGAGTGAAACTGGCGGCGGAACTGGCGAAACGTGACACGGGAAAGACTCTCTACATCCTCGACGAACCGACCACAGGGCTGCATTTCGACGACATACGCACACTCATGGTGGTGCTGAACCGACTGGTGGATAAGGGCAACACGGTCATCGTGATTGAGCATAATCTGGACGTGATAAAGCAAGCCGACCACATCATAGACATGGGTCCCGAAGGAGGACGGCAAGGCGGCACAGTCATTGCCACCGGCACACCGGAGGAGGTGGCGATGAGCGGCAAGGGAATAACGAGCGGATTTCTGAAGGGTGAACTGTGGGCAACAGATAACAAATAACAGATAACAAATAACAAATCGTAAATCGTCAAATATACTTTGATATATCCAAAAACATACGAACAGAAGATTGGTTTCGACCAGATAAGGCAGTTGCTTTCCAGCCAGTGCCTCTGCGCATTGGGCGAGGAGTTGGTGCAGAACATGTCGTTTTCGGCAAACATCGACGACATCCGCCGTCAGGTGAAGCAGACGATGGAGTTTGTCGCCATACTGCAAAAGGGGGATTTCCCCGACCAAAACTTTTTTGATGTGCGAATGTCGTTGCGGCGCATCAGCATCCCGAATGCCTGCATGGACGTGGAGGAGTTGTTCAATCTTCAGCGTTCATTGGCAACGATACATGACATTGTGAACTATCTGCATCAGTTTGACGATGACGACAGCAGCATACCGATTTATCCGCACCTCTATGCCTTGACAATGGACGTGAGGACATATCCGCAGATAGTGAACCGCATCGACCAGATACTGGATAAGTTCGGACATGTGAAAGACACCGCATCGCCAACGCTCATGGGCATTCGTCGCGAATTGGCAGCAACGGCAGGAAGCGTGTCTCGCGCGCTGCAAAACATTCTTCGGTCGGCAAAGAGCGAGGGTCTCATCGACAAGGACATATCCCCCACCCTGCGTGACGGACGACTGGTCATTCCTGTTGCACCTGCGATGAAAAGGAAAATCAGGGGCATTGTGCATGACGAGTCAGACACGGGAAGGACGGTGTTCATCGAGCCAGCGGAAGTGGTGGAGGCAAACAATAAAATCCGCGAACTGGAAAGCGAGGAGAGAAAAGAGATACACCGCATTCTTTTGGAGTTCTCCCAACTGGTGCAACCGGAAGTGCCTGACATGCTCAGGAGTTACGACTTCCTCGCACAGATAGACTTCATAAGAGCCAAAGCGAAATTTTCTGTCACGACGAACAGCACCGAGCCACGAATGGAAAACAAGCAGGTGCTTGACTGGTCGTTGGTAGTGCATCCGTTGCTCGATTTGAAATTCAGAGAATACAACGCCAAAAATCAAGAGAACAGAAAGGTTGTCCCTCTCGACATCACCCTCAATCACAAGCAAAGGCTTCTTCTCATTTCTGGTCCCAATGCAGGAGGAAAGTCGGTGTGTCTGAAAACTGCGGGTTTGCTGCAATACATGTTTCAGTGCGGAATGCCTGTGCCAGTGGCAAAGAGCAGCGTCTTCGGCATCTTCCGCAGCATCTTCATAGACATTGGCGACGAGCAGAGCCTCGAAAACGACCTCTCCACCTATTCGTCTCATCTGCTCAACATGAAGAACATGATGAAGCATTGCGACGGAGCAAGCCTCATCCTCATCGACGAGTTCGGAGGAGGCACGGAGCCGCTGATTGGCGGTGCCATTGCCGAGGCGATGCTGAAGGTGTTTAACAAGAAGCACGCTTTCGGTGTCATCACAACGCACTACCAAAATCTGAAGCATTACGCACAAGAGACGGACGGCATCGTGAATGGTGCGATGCTGTATGACCGTCAGCAGATGCAGCCGCTTTTCCAACTCTCGATAGGCGACCCCGGCAGTTCGTTTGCCATAGAGATTGCTCGCAAAATCGGCATCCCCGACGAAGTGATAAAGGAGGCAAGCAGCATCGTGGGAAAAGATTACATCAACTCTGACAAGTATCTTCAAGACATCGTGCGAGACAAGCGTTACTGGGAACAGAAGCGGCAAGCGATACATCAGCACGAAAAGCAGATGGAGCAAACCATTCAGCGCTATGAGGTGGATATTCAGAAGATACACGATGAACGCAAGCAAATCATCGCTCGTGCAAAGGAGGAGGCGGAGCAGATACTGAAAGAGTCGAATGCCGCCATTGAGCAGACAATCAAAGAGATAAAGGAGGCGCAGGCGGAGAAGGAACGCACACGCATGGCTCGTCAAGACCTTGCCGACTTCAAGCAGAAGGTGCGTGACCTCGACACCGACATTGCCGACGAGAAAATACGCCGTCAGATGGAGAAACTCATCGCCCGGCGGAAACGTAAAGAGGAGAAGAAGGCGAAGGGAGAGACGGAAAAGCGTGGCGTCATAAGCACCGCATCTTCAGCAAATGCAAGTGACAGAGAGACATCCTCCGCACCTCTTGCAATCGGCTCATACGTCCGCATGAAAGGGCAAAGCGGCATAGGTCAAATACAGAAAATCAACGGCAATGAGGCACTCGTTGTCTTCGGACAGATTTCCACAAACATAAAACTCTCCCGCCTCGAACCGTCAGTACCTCCGAAGAAAGACAAGAACATGGCTGCCACATTCGTAGGTGTGCAGACACAAAACGATATACGCAGCACCACATTGAACTTCAAAGACCAGATAGACGTGCGTGGCATGAGAGCCGACGAAGCCATACAGGCGGTGACATACTTCATCGACGATGCCTGCGTCGCTCGTGCATCGAAAGTGAAGATTTTACACGGCACAGGCACAGGAATACTCAAAACCGTCATCCGTCAATATCTCGCAACTATGCCGCCAGTCGCCGACTTCTACGAAGAAGACATACGATTTGGAGGGGCAGGAATCACAATAGTGGAACTAATATAAATAATGTATATAATATAGAACTCACACGATTATGAAAAGAATAGCAACACTTTTACTCGCAACCGCATCGTTTGTTACTATATTGGCAAACAATGCTCAGATGGATAGTCTTGTAAACGCTTTCGGCAACGTCTCAAAGCAAGCACAAACGACTGACAAACAGAATGATGCCGCCACACAAGGCATTACCCACACGGCTGTATCTTCATTCCCTCGTCTGCATCTGCCATCATCCGATGCCGAAATAAACAGCGGCATTATGACCATGCAATACAGCAAGGTAGACGCCGCCGTGAGAAAGCAGATTACCGCAGCAAAACGCAAGAGAGAATCGACAGAGCATTTGGAAAACCTCCTCGAAATATGCAGCACAGGAGAGAGCGGATTGCGTGGTGTTGACAGAGTTATCATCGTAGATAGCATCGTCATCGACAAGCAGAATTTCCTCTCCGCCTACCCCATTTCTCCCGAATTGGGAAGCCTCACATCATCCAACAAAGGAGAGACAGTGCAGTATCAGACACAACTCAACGGCATGGTATTCCGTCCCGAAAGAAGTGACGACGGCACTATCCGCATCTCACGTTACTACATCGAAAACAGCCAACTGACAGGAGGCACACCCGTAGAAGGCCTCGGCATCGACGGCGACATAAACTACCCCTTCCTCATGCAGGACGGACAGACATTCTACTTCTCCGCACGAAGCAACGACGGCTACGGTAACTACGACCTCTACGCCACTCGCTACGACACCGACTCCAAGCAGTTCTACCATGCCGAAAACATGGGCTTCCCATACAACTCCTACGCCAACGACTACATGCTCGTCATCGACGAAACCGCCAACCTCGGCTGGTTCGCCAGCGACCGCTACCAACCAGAAGGCAAAGTGTGCATCTACACCTTCATCCCCAACACATCACGCCACACCATCGACTACGAAAGCACCCCCCTCTCCGAAGTAATCTCCTCCGCCTCCCTCAAATCAATAGCGTCCCTCCCACTTTCCGACGAGCAGAAATCCC
This sequence comes from Prevotellaceae bacterium, assembly GCA_022508665.1. Lineage (GTDB taxonomy): Bacteria > Bacteroidota > Bacteroidia > Bacteroidales > Bacteroidaceae > Minthosoma. The sequence continues at coordinate 13,929 of JAFLUT010000040.1, forward strand.
TCAAAGCACAAGCCCTCCAACGTGCCAACCAACTCAAATCATCCACGGCAACAACCAAGCCCCACGACTTTGAGTTCGTCCTCAACGACTCCAAGACTTGCTATTGGCTCTCCGACTTCACCTCCTCCGAAGCCAAGAAACTCTGCCAAGACTGGCTACAGAAGTCAAAGAACCTCACCCTCCTGCAAGAGCAACTCCAACAACTCCGCAATCAATCCCCCTCCTCCACACAGCAAATCCTCAACTTAGAAACGCGTGTGCAGGAACTCCAAAACCAAGTGCATCAGCAAGCAAAACAGATACGTGTTGCCGAACTCTCTAATACCAAATAGACACTCATACGCACTCAATGATTTTACTCTTTTCCTGTCATTTTTAACAACTGTCGACCACTGAAACGTCCTACCGCTCACGATTACAACCGTCAGCCGTGACAAATTATAATAGTCGGCGAATGCAGATTATCCCTTTCAGCGGTTACCAACTAGTTCCTCTCGCCGTTGCCGCTTTTTGTGGTGAGCGGTTGACTGATTTTTGAGCGAATAGACATCATAATTCTTCAACAATTCGTTGAAAAAACTCCATTAAAAAGCCCTCAATTTGGATTAAATAAAACAGCATTGTCAGTACTTCATTTTAGATACTATATCAATAGTAGGATGATTTGCAACTGAATAAAAATCCACTATGAATAGACAATAATGATTTAGTGTATTGCAACAAGTGAATAATTTTTCGTAACTTTGCAACGTGAACAGTTGTATTAGCGGTTCGCCTTTATAGTAGAAATGTAGAATAAAAAAGAGAAATACATGAATGTACTTGAACTTTCCGAGCAGGAGATTAACCGCAGGAATAACTTGCAGGCACTGAAGGACTTGGGCATCGACCCTTATCCCGCCGCTGAATATCCGACAAATGCTTTTTCGACAGATATAATCGCTGACTTCAAAGACCCAGAGATGGATGCAGAAGGGAAACCTACTGAGCCACTGCGTGAGGTATGCATCGCAGGACGTATGATGAGCCGCCGTGTTATGGGCAAGGCAAGTTTTGTGGAGTTGCAAGACTCGAAGGGCAGAGTGCAGGTGTATATCACCCGTGATGACATCTGTCCTGAAGAGAACAAGGATTTGTATAATCAGGTGTTTAAGAAACTCCTTGACTTGGGCGATTTCATCGGTGTGAAGGGCTTTGTGTTCCGCACACAGACGGGGGAGATAAGCGTGCATGCGAAGTCGCTCACGGTGCTGGCAAAGAGCATCAAGCCGCTGCCTATCGTGAAAGAAAAAGACGGACAGGTGTTTGACGCTTTTGAAGACCCAGAACTGCGTTATCGTCAGAGATATGTTGACCTCATTGTGAATAACGGAGTAAAGGAGACTTTCTTGAAGAGGGCAACTATTTTGAGGACTATGCGTCAAGTGTTTGACGAGGCAGGTTTCACGGAGGTGGAAACTCCTATCCTTCAGCAGATAGCAGGAGGTGCGAGCGCTCGTCCTTTCATCACTCATCACAATGCGTTGAATGTCGACCTTTATTTGCGCATCGCTACGGAGTTGTATCTGAAACGCCTTATTGTGGGAGGTTTCGAAGGTGTGTATGAGATTGGTCGTAACTTCCGCAATGAGGGTATGGACAGAAGCCACAACCCAGAGTTTACTTGCATGGAGTTGTATGTGGCATATAAGGATTATAACTGGATGATGTCGTTCACTGAGCAGTTGTTGGAGAAGATTTGTGTGGCTGTGAACGGAACAACGGAGGTGAAAGTGGGCGACAATGTGGTTAGTTTCAAAGCCCCTTATCGTCGTTTGCCAATCCTCGAAGCCATAAAGGAACAAACGGGATACGACCTTGAAAACATGTCGGAAGATGAAATGCGTGAGGTGGCAAAGAAAGTAGGCGTTGAAGTGGATGACACCATGGGACGTGGCAAGTTGATTGATGAGATATTTGGTGAGACTTGTGAGGGAACGTTCATTCAGCCGACATTCATCACTGACTATCCTGTGGAAATGTCGCCACTCACAAAGATGCACCGCTCTAAGCCGGGATTGACCGAGAGGTTTGAACTGATGGTGAATGGCAAGGAGTTGGCAAATGCTTATTCGGAGTTGAACGACCCAATTGACCAAGAGGAGCGTTTTGTGGAGCAGATGAAATTGGCAGACAAGGGTGATGATGAGGCAATGGTGATTGACCACGATTTCTTGCGTGCTTTGCAATATGGTATGCCTCCAACATCGGGCATTGGCATCGGCATTGACCGTCTGGCGATATTGATGACTGGACAGCCAACCATTCAAGAGGTGCTGCTGTTTCCAACGATGAAACCAGAGAAGAAGGCACCGCGCGACGCTGTCGAGAAGTTCGTTGCGTTAGGTTTCTCCGAGGACATTGTGCCTGTATTATACAAGGTGGGATATAACCTCGTGTCAGACCTTCAAGACGGCAATGCACAGAAAATTCAGCAGCAGATAGGCGAGGTGCTGAAAAAGTATAAACTTGACATACAGAAGCCTTCGGTAGATGAACTGAATGCTATAATTTCAAAGATATAAAAGATTATGCAGTTCAAGTCGTGTGGCAGAGTGGCAGTTCTCGGAGGTGGTAGTTGGGCTACCGCCATTGCGAAGATTGTCATGCACCACGAAGAGAGGATAACGTGGTATATACGTCGTGACGACCGCATCGAGGACTTCAAACGCATGCACCACAATCCTGCGTATCTCACGGGAGTTCATTTCGATGTTGACCGCATCACTTTCTCCAGCAATCTCAATGATGTGGTGAAGAACAACGACACTCTCATCTTCGTCATTCCTTCCCCCTATATTAAGAGTCATCTGAAGAAGTTGAAGACGAACATGAGGGAGAAGATGATTGTGACAGCGATAAAGGGCATCGTGCCTGACGAAAGCGTCACTGTGAGCAGTTATTTTCAGAGGCAGTACAATGTTCCAGAGGAGCAGGTGGCATGCATCGGAGGTCCAAGCCATGCGGAGGAGGTTGCCCTTGACCGCTTGTGCTATCTGACCATAGGATGCCGCGACATGGAGAATGCGCAAGTGGTGGCAAATCTTTTTGCCAACAAATATGTGAAGACAAGCGTGTCGAGCGACATCGAAGGCATAGAGTATTCGTCGGTGCTGAAGAATGTATATGCCATTGCCGCAGGAGTATGCCACGGATTAAAGTTGGGCGATAATTTCCAAGCGGTGCTTGTAGCAAATGCTTTGCAGGAAATGAAGCGTTTCCTCACAGCCATTATGCCCGAAGACCGCCACGTGAGCGATTCGGCTTATTTGGGCGATTTGCTCGTTACGATGTACTCGAACTTCTCTCGCAATCGTGTGTTTGGCACTATGATAGGACAGGGGTATAGCGTAAAGACGGCGCAATTGGAAATGGAAATGATTGCAGAGGGATATTATGGCACAAACTGCATGAAAATCATCAACAAGCGGTATCATGTCAATATGCCGATATTGGATGCTATGTATAACATTCTATATGAGAAAATATCTCCAAGCATGGAAATAAAGATACTGAGCGATGCGTTCAGATAGTAATTAAACACAATAATATAAAATATACGACTATGAAAATCAACATTAGCAAGGCTGCATCGTTTGTAGCAGCAGGTGCAATCGAGGCTCTCGAACCTCAAGTAAAAGCGGCTCAAGAGGCGCTTGAGCAGGGAACATGTCCGGGCAATGACTTCCTCGGCTGGCTTCACCTTCCAAGTTCTATCACTCCTGAATTTATCGCCGAAATTAACGAAACAGCAAAGGTGCTGAAAGAGAATTGCGAGGCTGTTGTTGTGGCAGGCATCGGCGGTTCATACCTCGGCGCTCGCATGGTTATCGACGCTCTTTCAAACAGTTTCGGATGGCTTCAGCCTTCTGATGCTCCACGCATTCTGTTTGCAGGAAACAACATCGGCGAGGACTATCTTTCTGAATTGATTGGCTATCTGAAAGGCGTGAAGTTCGGTGTTATAAACATCTCTAAATCAGGAACTACGACAGAGACAGCCATTACGTTCCGTCTGCTGAAGAAAATGTGTGAAGATCAGCGTGGCAAGGAAGAGGCAAAGAAAGTCATCGTTGCAATCACTGATGCTAAGAAAGGTGCTGCTCGCACTACTGCCGACAAGGAGGGATACAAGTCGTTCATCATTCCAAACAATGTTGGCGGACGCTTCTCTGTTCTCACTCCTGTAGGTCTGCTCCCAATCGCTGTGGCAGGATTTGACATTGCGGCATTGGTGAAGGGCGCTGCTGACATGGAGGCACAATGCGACGTAAATGCTCCGTTGGCTAATAACCCTGCGGCAGTATATGCAGCAACTCGCAATGCTATCTATCAGAGCGGCAAGAAGATAGAAATCATGGCTAACTATCAGCCAAAACTCCACAACCTTGGTGAATGGTGGAAACAACTCTACGGCGAGAGCGAGGGCAAGGACGGCAAGGGCATCTTCCCCGCATCGGTAGATTTGACGACCGACCTCCACTCAATGGGTCAGTGGATTCAAGACGGAGAGCGCACAATCTTCGAGACAGTCATTTCTGTTGAAAAGCCTAACACAACGCTCGAAGTTCCTTCTGATGCAGAAAACCTTGACGGGCTTAACTTCCTCGCAGGCAAGCGTATCGACGAAGTAAACAAAATGGCTGAACTCGGCACTCAGTTGGCGCATGTTGACGGCGGTGTGCCAAACATCCACATTTCTATCGAGAAACTCGACGAGTACAACATCGGTCAACTCATCTACTTCTTCGAGAAAGGCTGCGGCATTTCTGGTCTTATCCTTGGCGTCAACCCATTCGATCAGCCGGGCGTTGAAGCATACAAGAAGAATATGTTTGCACTGCTTGGCAAGCCCGGATATGAGGCTGAAAGCGCTGCCATTCAAGAGAGATTGAAGTAAAGAGATATGTGAATATCGTACACAGTGATTTCCATAAACGGTGTATCGAAAAATCGATAAACGGTGTATCGATGCGGCGATAAGCGGTGTATCGATAGTGCGATAAACAGTGTACGTTTACAGACATGTACACATATTTAATAATATATATAAGAGATTAGAAAAAATGACATACGACATAGTTGCACAAGGCGTGAAATACATCGGTGTTGACGACCTCGACATTGACCTTTTCGAGGGGCAGTATGATGTGCCGCTTGGCATATCATACAACTCCTATCTGATAGAGGACGAAAAGATTGCCATAATGGACACCGTTGACCTCCGAAAGGTTGACGAGTGGATGAGCAATCTCGACAAGGCACTGGCAGGAAGAACACCTGACTACCTCATCGTTCAGCATCTTGAACCCGACCATGCAGGCAGCATAATGACTGCTATGGAGAAATATCCAAGCATGGTGGCGATATGCTCGCAAAGAGCAGAACCAATGTTCAAGCGTTTCTTCGATGTTGAACTCGGCGACCGCCTCAAAACAGCGAAAGAGGGCGAAACACTCTCTCTGGGCGAACATCAGCTGCAGTTCTTCATGGCTCCCATGGTACATTGGCCAGAGGTTATGGTAACGTATGAACATCTTACTAAGACTCTCTTTGCCGCCGACGGCTTCGGCAAGTTCGGAGCATTGTCGAAAGAGGAAGAGGACGATGAAGGATGGGCATGCGAGGCACGTCGGTACTACTTCAACATCGTGGGCAAATACGGCGCCATGGTGCAACAACTGCTGAAAAAGGCTGCCACTCTCGACATACAAACCATCTGCCCTCTGCATGGACCGATACTCACAGAAGACCTCGGATATTACATAGGTCTTTATGACACATGGAGCAAGTATGAGCCAGAGAACGAGGGCATTTTCATCGCCTACTGCTCAATGCACGGCAACACAGCACAGGCAGCACTCAAACTTGCCGACATCATCCGCGAGAAGAGCGACGTGAAAGTTTCCACCTCCGACATTGCCCGTGACGACCTGCACGAAGCAGTCGAAGACGCTTTCCGCTATGACCGCATGGTGCTTTGCGCTCCTACTTACGACGGCGATGTGATGCCAATCATGGAAGACTTCATCAACCACCTCCGCATCAAAACCTACCGCAACCGCAAAGTAGCCATTGTCGAAAATGGCACATGGGCGCCAGTTGCAGGAAAGAAGATGCGTCAAGCCATGGAGGCAATGGAAAACATCACTATCATCGAGCCAATCGTAACCGTAGAGTCAGTCGTAAAAACAAAGACAATCGAGGAACTGACGGTGCTTGCAGATGCACTGATTAAGTAAAGAACATAATCCTTTACCTATGTAAAGACTTTCAATATCGGCATATACTTTTTTTGTTATGCCGATATTTTATTTGTATACGTTGTTGTAACTTTGCAACGAAAAATGTGAAATAACCCAATAAAATAACAGGAAAATGACAACAACGTATTTAGCCATAATCGGCGTCATAGCAGTAGTTTACATGGTCGTTATGTATGTAATCCGCAATCTGCTTCTAAGAAATAGGAGAGAAAAGAACAACGATGCAGTGAACGAAAGCACATACGAAGGCGATGAGAATGTTGACTCCACGCCCCTTGAGGGTGTCGCCATTGGCGCTTCCGTCCATGAAGCGATGAAATGCTACATGGAAATAATGATAGAAGGTTTCAATCCAGATGATTTCCAACTGGTATGGGCTTCCACGTTTGGCAACACTGACATAGAGCGCATTGTGGCTTACAATGACAGGCAGATACTTGTCATCCCTGCAAAAGCCATGAATGGAATGCTGGTCATGCCAGAAAATCAACCATCTGCAGCAATCGACCTGAGCGAGGTTGACCACATCCATTTCTCACGAAAGGTTTCGTGGGCACGCATCATGTTCGTAACACTCTTTTTCGACCCCAAAGATGAGAAGAACAATTTTGACATATGGGGAACAAAGAAAGACCCATGCGGAAACGACAACAACCCCAACTTCGTGAAGTTCGTGGACTTCATGGAACAATGGGCAAAGGAGCATAATGTTAAGTCGGAACTGATAAAATGAAACGCTGCACAACAGGAGTAAAACGCAATGTTGAGATTGTTTTTATGAATAAAATGCGGTAAACGAGAATTTTGTTCCCTATAAATTTGTGTGGTTTTTGGAAAAGTGCTACCTTTGCAGTCGCTAAATGCATGGAGTATGTCCGTACATAAGGAAAAAGTGTGGTTTTCAGCCTCACAAAATCCAGTAAAGGATGGTCTGGTAGCTCAGCTGGATAGAGCAACAGCCTTCTAAGCTGTGGGTCTTGGGTTCGAAT
>JAFLUT010000041.1 GCA_022508665.1 Prevotellaceae bacterium
TGTCACGGCTGACTATTGTAATCGTGAACGGCAGGGAGTTTCAGAGGTCAGCCGTCGTCAAAAAGAACAGAGAAAGGGTATTCTCGAGATAGGGAAACGGGTGAAGGAAACTCCGATGAAGAGTTGGCACAGACAAAGTTGATTTATCTATTTATTAAGCCGTGGAGTATTATTTGCTATTTTTATCTTTCTTTTGCTTCTTCTCTTTCTCCTTCATCCTTTGCCTAATAAGTTCAAAGTCTCGTTGCCAAGAAAGTCCGATGCCTTGCGTGTTGAGGGTGGCTTTGGTGAAATAGCGGTCGTTGGTCAAGTTGTATGCCTTTGCGTATAGATTGCCTTTGGGTGTTATTCGCCACTTGATTTCAAAGTCGCCTATGAAGTTGGCACGCTGTGTGAGGGCGTTGTCTCGATAGCCGAAATTGCCGTCGATGAGCAGACGCTCGTCAAGCAGACGCCCCGAGAGGCTACCCTCCACGTCGAGGTCGTTCCAGCCTTGCTCACCCGTGGTGAGGGTAGAGCCGAAGTTCCAGTTGCTGTTGTTGCCAATGACACTGCTGAGCATCTGGTTTAGTTGTCCGCTCAATGTTGAGGAGAGGAGGGAGTTGACAGCTTGGGTCGAGTTGCCGCCGTTGGCACGTGCGTATTCGCTCGGGTAAAAGCGTCCGAAGCCGAGGAGGTATATCATCTGCGTGTTCATTTCCTCGTCGGAGTTGATGATAGAGTTTACCAATTGCTTAGACTCTTCGCTGACGTTGGGCATATCCATGCCGAACTTGAAGTCCATATTGCCGAGTTTGCCTGTTATGTCGAGTATGCAGATGACCTTCACCTTGTTGTTTTGCGAAAAGGCGGTGGTGGAAGTGAGGTCACTGAGCGGCACGGAGTTGATTGTGTGGTGGCAAATCAGGTGTATGTTTGCGTTGAAAGGGTCTCCGTTGAACTCCACCGACGACCCGGGCTGCAACGCCAAATCGCGGAAGATGATGTCTTGCAGATACAGTCTGTATGCTCCTGTCTCGATGTCGTATTTGCCGAAAAGTTGGAATGAGCCTTTATTGTACCACTGCGCTGTGAATTTGGCATTGCCGAATGTCTGTATGTATCCGTCTTCCGTGTTGTTCATGCGGAGTTTCACTTCGCAGGCTGGCGTCAGATTTATGTCGAAGTTGACAAAAATGTCGCTATCGTAATTATTCTTCGCCTCATTGATGACAGCAAGAGAATCGTGTGGCGCTTCTGAGGTGTGAGGGGAAAGAGGGACACGTGCAGTAGCAAGCATTTGGTCACGGTCGCGGTATTCAATGAAAGCGTCTCCAGTGATAGCGTCGGGGGTGGCGGCATCGTATGCGAAAACAGAACCTTGCGTTGGGGTTACATTGGCATTGACATGGAGCGGATGCCCGTCACGGCCGTCTACGCTAAGGGTGCCGTCGGCAAAGACGGTGGCGAAGAACTTGTCGCTGTTGAACTCGGTCTCATCATACACAAGTGTCTCATGGAGTTCTGCATCGAAGGTATAGGCGAAGTTCTTCATATTGCGGTGGGTGACTTGCCCTGTCACCGTTGAGCGATTGCCAAACCTGTCGTATAGGCTGATGCTTGGGAAATCGAAGAGGTAGGGGCGCAGGTGAATGGTGTCGCCTTCGACGTGATAAGGCACGTTGGTTGCTCTCAGTCGCAAATTCATGTTTGGGATTGCTTCTCCAACTATGTTTATGTTGTTGAGCGGACCGACGATGCTGATTGGACCACTCACGTATCCCGACACCTCGCTGAACACGCCGCCAAGAAAGCCGTGAAGGAAGGCTGCATTGGTGTTCAGCGTGTTGATGTCGAGCCTGATGTCATTCTTCGCAGGCGAAACCCAGCCTTTCACGGTGGTGATGCCTGTGACATTCCTTTCGTTGCCAGTCAAAGCGTCTGGCACTTGGTAGAGGTCTATGATGCGTCCGTCCACAGATATGCCGTCTATCGCCTTATCCCATTTCGCCAAAATGTCGGCGTCGCCAATTACGCCTTCCTGTACCGACATGTCAGACACTTGCAGATGAGCCTTCAAATCGGGCGTTACGTTGCTGCCTCTCAGCCTTTTGGCGGTGACGGTTCCCGAGGCCCTGCCCGCAAACCTAACAGCGTCGAAATCGACAAGCGAAAGGAGGTATTTTATTTCGAGGTTATTGAGCCTCGCCACGATAGAGTCGGAGGGCGACGATGAAACTCTGCCGTCAATGGCCAACGAACTATTTGTGTTGTTGTTGGCAAACTTCACTCCATTGCATCTTATGTTGTCACGATAAAACGATATTGACGACGGCGTGACAGTCCATGTGGTGTCGTTGATAACAGCCTCCGAGCGGTGCAGGGCAATGAAGGTCTTCACGCTGCCAAGCGAGTCTTTCATCTGCACCGTGGGTCGCAACGCCAAACTGATGTTGTTCGCCCCTTGAATGTCGAGGTACATACTGCCGTCTATGGTGTTGTCGTGTATGTCCGCCGTAACATTAAGGTTTGTGTTAGACGGGGGGATGCCGTTGTAGGCATCGCCTATGTGCATCGAATGCGCAGATGCATTCACATTCATGTTGTCGTCAGTAGCATAGCATTCGACACTGACAGCATCATAGGTTTTCCCGTCATAGGAGAGTTTGGGTGCTGAGAGAAGAAGTGTCATCTGGTTTTCCACAGAGTTCAGATTTCCGTTGATAGTGATTGGGCTGGTTAGCGCAATGTCAGCATCTATAAAATGATGTATTATCGGGGCGTCAGCGATAGTGAATTTGTATGTGAAATCTGATGCCTCAACAGGTTTTGGCTTTACAGCAACGGGGAAATGGTTTGCCAGTTGGTTGGTCACATTTGTCACTATGTCTACAATGCTGACATTTCCCTCTACACTTCCTTTGACTACATCGCTATTGACAGTGTATCTGTTTTCTTTGTCACCTATCTGCTCTGCTTTAATGGAAACGCTGTGCATTTGGAAACTCTCTGTTGGCGTCACCAATCGTATATCATTGAGATTGACATGCCCGAACAGATGCTTGAAGTCTATGCCAAGCAGGTCTATGTCGGCATTGAGCGAGAGTTTCTCGCCTACATGCTTTTGTGTAAAGTTCAGCCGATGAGGATTGAGGTGGTCGAATGACACCTGCATATTTATGGCTTTGGTACTTGCATCTGAATAAGCGAAAACAGACTTCATTTTCAGATTGTCATCATCAACGCTTATCTCTCCAGCAATCTGCGACGCTGTCTTTGCCACATCTATGTCTATATTATGGTAATTATATCCGTTGTAGTTCACATTATATATCTTACCAACGATATTTCCATCAGGGATTTTTGCCTTATCGCTCAGATTGGTCGCTACATCCAAAGAAAACGACGCCGTACCGACTGTTTCATCATTCAGCAACGCTCCGATATTTATGCTGTCACCCTCAATTGTACCAGCAATGGCTTTGTCTGGATGAAGAACTATGTCGTAGTCAGCATCACCTATGGAAGTATTTATTTTACCAACGGAAGACAGTGTACCGTCGAAAGACCACTCAACGTTGCCATGATATGCAATGTCCTTGAACATTGAAACAATAGGGCTTTCCGACTGCTGAGGCATAAAGGCTGACACCAAATCCTGTATATACGCATCCCTGATATGCAATGTCTCTATATTTGCAGACAAATGCCGTTTATCAGCATCGAGGACATTCGACATACATGCCAATACATTTAATCTCAATGTATTATCTTTATCATTCGTGCGGAGTCCGATATTTATATCTTTCTCATTACCTGATGCCACCACGTTGAATTGCAAAGGAGTAGTCAAGGCTGCAAGGGTTGGCTGAAAGGCTTGCAGGTCGCGGGGAGTTATATGTCCGCTAATAGGGGTTGAAGTGAAGTGAAACAGTCTCTTCTTGGCATCTTCATAATTGACATTCAGCGTATCAACCGAGATTTCAGAGTGAGGCAACGAAAGGCTAAAACCGCTTAATACAGCGCTTTTAGTATTGCCTGTGAGATACAACTGAGCATTACTTATGACAAAGCCGGAGTTTTGTTCTTTTGCGTGGAAGTTACGCACAGAGACATTGAGCGAGTCGTTTGTCAAACATTTCAGCACAAGGTTCATGCCACCGTCCTTCACACGAAGATGACAGAGGTCTATACCACTGTCTTTCGGCTTCTCTGATAATATATCATAACTGATGTCCACATGGCGCATCAGCAATGAGCCTATGCTAAAATCAAATCTTGTCGAGTCATCATTTTCTTCGTTCTGGAAAGCATCCACAAGAAATTGATAGTTAGGCGCACTATCGGGAAAATCTCTATACAACTGCGCTTTCACGCCAAACAGTTGCGCTGTGCCAATGCTGATTTTATCTGCCAACAATAAAGAAGGATTGACATTTGCCGAAACTCTTGCAATGCTTGCGAACTGCTTGCCTGACGGCTCATATATGACTACATCGTTGACTATGACTCTATTTAGCAGTCCTATATTTATGCTGCCAATGTCAACCTTTGATTTAATCTGCTTTGACAAAACATTGGCTGTCCAACCTGCCAATGTGTTTTGCATGACTGGCAGACTGAACAGCAGTACGATAGCAGCATACAATACAAGGAATGCGCTAACTATCAGAACAAGTATTTTCTCAAAGGTTTTCAAATACCGTTAATTTTCCTCTTGAAGTCAATCATCTTGATTGCTGTCACAGCACATTCATCGCCTTTATTGCCCATTTTGCCACCAGCACGGTCTTCTGCCTGCTGCATGTCGAGTGTAGTAATAAGCCCATAGATGACAGGCACATCTTGCTCCTCATTCAGTTTTGCCAATCCGTATGTCACCCCTTTGCAGATGTAGCGGTCGTGAGGAGTGTCGCCACGGATGACACAGCCAATGGCTATGACGGCATCAACGCCTGTCTTCACCATTTGCGCTGCTCCATATATCAATTCAAAACTGCCCGGAACAGTATATACAGTTATGTCCTCCAATGACACACCATGCTTTATCAGTGTCTCCTTTGCTCCATTAAGCAATGAAGCAGTTATCGTTTCGTTCCATTCCGCAACAACAATGCCTATCTTCATTCCTTTGGCATTTGGTACAGAGTTTATATCGTAATCTGATAGATTGTGGTTTTTTGTTGCCATATTATTTAATAAATATATGTGTAAATGTTCTGAACAAAGAATGAGGAACAAAGAATTTCCTTCAGGACTATTCTTCGTTCCTCATTATTCTTTAACTTTTTACTTATTATTTAGTTGCACGTTCAATATATTTGTCAATGTCCTGCGAGATTTGGTTGCGGAAATAGTCCTTCTTTATTCTCTTGTAGAGTTCAACCGCCTTGTCATTCTGACCGAGAGACTCATACACCTGCCCTGCTTGCAAAAGGAACACTGGACTTACAGCATCGTTGTTAGCCTTGTCGGCAGCCTTTATCAAAGTCTTTACTCCTTTTTCGTTCTCTCCCTTTTGTATATAGAGGTTTCCGAGAGCGCCTATGGCAGCAGGAGAAACTATTTCATCATCTTGAGCAGTAAAATCTTCAAGGTATTTGATAGCATTATCAACCTTGTCAGTCTTTGCGTATGCCAAACCTGCATACAACTTAGCAACATTGGCTGTTTTTGTACCGCTAAATTCATCTATAACCTTCAAAAATCCCTTGCTGTTGCCGTCACCATTGAGCGCCTGCTCATACTGCTGCTGTGCGAATGCCACTTGAGCCGATGCGATAGCCTTCTGTGCGGCAAGTTCTTTGTCTGCCATGTGGTTCTTGTAGATATACGCACCTACAACAATAACAATGATTGCACCAAGCACAATCGCGATTTTCTTCCAGTTTCTCTCGATGAACGCCTCACCCTTGCCAAGTTGCACGTCAAGAGCAATTGGTTCATCCTTTGGTTGCTGATGTTTGTTTTTCTTTGCCATGATATGTATTGTTTTTCTTTTTCTATTATTGCAAAAATCATGCAAAAGTAATACATTTTCTGCTAATGATAAAGACTTTTAGCAAAAATCTTCATTTTTTCATTGTCTTTCGTACATTCTTGAATGAATAGCCATTATGAACTATTTCCTATCAGAACCAAAATAGAAACCCGGTTCTGGCGGCTGATTATATCCCACATTCTGAGCGGCAACGCTTTCACGGTAAGGCACATCGAACATGAACGACGGAAAACGATGCTGTGTAGGTATGGTGGTAGAGTATATACGCAGTTCCGTACTCTCCATGTCACGCACAATGACTTCCTCTCGCCAGTCGCCGAAGATGTCGGCAGAGAGACATGGATTTTGTTTTGTTCCATTGTTGAAAGTGCATCCTTCGGCACGAAAATCTTTCACCATGTCTACCCTACCCTCATGCCAGTTCCACTTCTGTATGGAGTTTCTGTCGAGCAGTTCACGCAGCAAGTCTCCATCCCACCACACAGCACTGTTCATCGGAATCCACACATCCTCTGCATGATGATTGCCTTTCACATCGAAATACCCTTTTTGTGACGACGACCACATTTCCAATCCCCAATTCGTAGGGTCAATATCGGCAGCCATACCACGCCCCACATCGTCGGTGCTGGGTATTTGGAATATAACCCTACCAGTACGGGCATCACGGAACTCCGACCCGTCTTTCTTGTTCTCATGCACATCCCATATTTGCAGTTGCGTGCTGTCGGGATAAAAAGCGTATTGGTGGATAGCGTCTCCATGCCCCATGCGTGTGGTATAAAGCCCCTTGCCGTCGTGGTCAACCGCCATTGAGCCGTATGTTATCTCATCGCATCCGTCTCCGTCAACATCGCCCACACGCAGATTGTGGTTGCCCTGCCCCGAATAGCCGTCCTCCTTACGAGAGTCAAAAAGCCACCTCAAATTCAAATCCTTGCCGTCCCAGTCGTATGCCGCCAAGAAAGACTTCGTGTAATATCCACGGCACATAACAGCGCTTGGATGCTTGCCGTCCAGATAAGCCACACATGCCAAGAAACGGTCGCATCGGTTGCCGTAATTGTCACCCCAGCTCGACACCTCACCACGTGGAGGCTCATAGTTGACAGTCTTCAACGCCTTGCCTGTAAGCCCTTCAAAAACAGTCAAATATTCAGGACCTTGCAATATTCTGCCCGACACATTAGTCCGTCTGCCACCATTACCTTTGCCACGAATCTCTTTGTCAATAGCCCCGTTCATACGCCAGTCTGCATTGCAATCGCCGACGACGTTGCCTTGCCCGTCCACAGTTCCGTCGGCAGTCTTTGTGATTACCTCCGCACGACCATCGCCATCAAAGTCATACACAAGAAACTGTGTATAGTGCGCACCAGCCCTTATGTTCTTGCCTAAATCAATCCGCCACAAAAGGGCTGCATTTTCCCCATTCTCACCACCTTTAGACTTCTTGGCTTTCTTCTGTCCTTCGTTGCCAAGAGACACCTTATAGCAATCCAAATAGACATTCCCCGTATATCCCTCATGGCTATTATCGTGACTGTTAGACGGGTCCCACTTCAAGATTATCTCATACTCTCCGTCGCCGTCCACATCGCCCACACTGGCATCATTTGCCGAATACGTGTACCGACGTCCATCAGGAGTAACGCCTCCCTCTGGCCTTGACAACGGCACAGAAATATAGTCCTTAGCACTTGGAGAGAAAACACAAGTGCAGTCTTTCATCGCCTTTTCCTTACCGTCTACAACAGACTTCACTTCAAATGTCGCCTCCTCCTTAGGTGCTACAGTCTTAAAAAATGTCGCACCCGTCAAAGGACTGCCATTCAGCCGTTTACCGTCACAATAAACATTGAATGCAACATTCTCCTCCGCCTCCAACAGCCTCCAAGAAATAGCCACGCTATCGTCATCACGAAGGCACACCATACCTCGCCCAAGTTTCTCTTTCTGAATGTCGGGAGCATATACAGGCTGTGCCACAGCCTGTCCGGCAAAGAGGCACAATCCTAACATCCAAGCAGTCACTCTATACCATGCAACATGGAACAAACCACAAAAAACATTTTCCATATAAACCAAATTCTTTACCATATTTATTATTGTTTTATTTCATTAAACAACGCCAATCCTCCGCCTCCACATATTCAGATATTAAGGGAAAATTCATAGATCATAGGTTCGTTTCGTTTGCAAATATACAAAGTTATTTCCCATAATGCAAGAGTTTTGGATAGAACAAATTCAAAGCATGGTCGCAATTATGAATAGTGTTGCATATAAGGAGTATGGGAATAACAATCTACACACTAAATCACATGCCTTTTAATTATTTCTGCCTTTTTGATAAAAAGAGGCGGTAAAATCAATGTATATGTTGCAAAATATTCTGTATCTTTGTAGCCGATAAACGATGATGAATGGCGGACTAATCTCGATTTAGACCAAGCGGCTTGTTAAAATTAAACTTATATTTTATAAAATAAAGGTTATATTTTGATAAATTTAAGTTATGTTTTATAAAATATAAGTTATATTTTAAGAAAGCATGCGGCTGAGATCCGATAGAGGGATGTATTGAGCATTGTATAGGCTTGTATATTTAGCGGGGAAAGAGGAAGGGTGATGTCGGGAGAGAGGGAAGAATGCTGAGGGAAAGAGGTAGAGGAATATGTGGGGGAAAATAGAAGAAGGTACATGGAAAGGAAATGGCAATTGAAGTAGATACAAAAAAACAGACATTAACGAAAATCAAATAATATATATGAAGAAAAATGTTTACATTGTTTCATTGCTAATGGTGGCTATGGGCATGGTATCGTGCGGACAAAAGAAGGCGGCGGAGGACGACCGCCCGATTGTGGACGTAGCAGAAGTGAAGGACATTAACTGCGGAGAACTGACAACGTTTACAGGAAAGACGAAGGCGTCGGAAGAGGCAAACCTCTCATTCCGTGTGAGTGGACAGATTTTGCGTGTCTTGGTGAATGAAGGTGACCGCGTGAGCAAAGGGCAGGTGGTGGCTGAAATGGACAGCCGAGATTATCAGGTGCAGTTGGCTGCCACACAGGCTGAGTATGAGCAGGTGAAGGCTGATGCGGAGCGTGTTATGGCGCTATATGCGGAGGGCAATACGACGGCAAGCAACAACGACAAGGCGAGGTATGGCTTGGAGCAGATGTCGCAGAAACTTGCCAATCATCGCAATCAGTTGGACGATACGAAATTGCGTAGCACGATGAATGGATATGTGCAGACGAAACTGCATGAGGCAGGAGAGACAGTGAGTGCAGGCATGCCCGTGTTGAGCGTGTTCGGAGGCGGAAGTCCAGAGGTGGAAATCAATATGAGCGCATCGGATTTTGCTGACTTGGAGAGATTTACAAACTTTTACTGCAAGTTCGATGTAACAGGTGACGAGAAATTTCCGCTCAGTGTGGCATACACAAGCAGGGAGGCTAATTCGTCGCAGTTGTACACCGTGCGTCTGAAATTCTCTGACGGAATGGAAGGCAAGAAAATCACTCCGGGCATGTCAACAATGGTGTATGCTGAGACCGATGGCGAAAAGGCATCAGGAGTGACGAATGTACGCTCATCTGCTGTGCTGAAAACCGAGGGTGGCACGGTGGCGTTTGTCTATGACGAGAAGAGCGGCACGGTAAAGTCACGCCCTGTCAGTGTGGCGGCAATCAACCGCAATGGCACGGTGCGTATAGACAAGGGGCTGACGGCAGGTGAGAAAGTCGTTGTGTCGGGAGTGAACCATATTTCCGACGGACAGAAGGTGCGTCTGCTGCAAAAGCCGTCGACATCGAATGTAGGAGGATTGCTTTAAGATGTATGCCCCTACCCCACATCTGCCACGCCATAAAGGGCAGACCGTGGGCATGGAGTTAGTTTTGATAATGTTACACATTATATATAATAGAGAGATATATGAATTACAGCAAATGGGCATTAGATAACAGCAAACTGGTGCAGTTCCTTGTGCTTATTCTCGTGGTTGGCGGACTGCTGGCATACGGAGCCATGTCGAAACTGGAAGACCCTGCTATCAAAGTGAAACAGGCAATGGTCGTGACGACATACCCCGGAGCATCGGCTCACCAAGTGGAACTGGAAGTGACCGACCCACTAGAGAAGAGCATCAGGGAAATGACTACAATCAGCAACATACAATCGTCGAGTTATGCCGACCTTAGCCTCATCACTGTGGAACTGCTGACTACCGTACCCGACAAGGATGTAGAGCAGGAGTGGGATATGCTGCGTCGCAAGGTCGCCAATGCACAGAGCCGTCTGCCACAGGGGGCATCGGCATCGCAGGTGAGGGATGATTTTGGCGATGTGTACGGCATGTTTTACGCCCTTACAGGAGACGGGCAGAGCGACACGGAACTGAATGACTATGCGGAACTGATTAAGCGTCAAGTGACTGACATTGACGGAGTTAGCCGAGTGGAAATCTACGGCAAGCGTAGCGAGTGCATCAACATAGAGTTGAGGGAAGACAAAATGGCGAACATGGGAGTGATGCCAACGGAAGTGTTGCAGACGCTGAACAACCAGAACAAGACTTGCTATGCAGGATATTACGACAATGGCGACCGCCGTATCCGTGTGGCTGTGAACGACAAGTTCAACAACGTGGACGACATTGCCGACATGCTCATTCAAGGGCATGACGATGACCAACTACGCATCAGAGACATTGCCTCTGTGAGCAAAGCATACGAGGGTACGACACGAGGCAAAATGGAGCGTGACGGCAAGCGTGCGTTGGGCATCAGCATCGCTTGCTCATCCGACCACGACATACTGAAAGTGGGGAAGAAGGTGGAGCAGACAATAGCGGAGATTGAGCATCGCTTGCCAGCAGGGATAGCGTGCGAAAAAGTGTTCTATCAGCCTGAACGTGTGAGCGATGCACTGAACACGTTTTTGCTCAATCTTGTGGAATCTGTCGCCATTGTAGTGCTGATACTCGTGTTCTTCATGGGGTGGCGAAGCGGATACATCATCGGTGCAAGCCTTGTAGTGATAGTGTTCGGCTCGCTGTTGGTGTTGCAGGCATTCGACGGCACTTTGCAGCGTGTGTCGCTCGCCAGTTTCATCCTTGCAATGGGCATGCTGGTGGACAATGCCATTGTGATTGTGGACGGAATACTCGTGGACTTGAAGAAAGGAAAGCCACGCATCGAGGCACTCACGTCCATCGGCGAGAAGACCGCCATGCCGCTACTTGGCGCAACGCTGATAGCCATACTGGCGTTTCTGCCAATCTTCATGAGTCCCGACACGGCAGGAGTGTATGTGCGTGACCTCTTCATCGTCATCGCCGTCAGCCTTCTGCTCAGTTGGGTGCTGGCACTGGTGCATGTGCCTGTGATGAGCGACCGAATGTTCAAGAAGGAAGTAAAAGGCATGCCGGAAGGGAAAGAAGCATCGGAGGGGAAAGGCACATCGGAGAACGACGGAGAACTGTACAAAGGAAGGGCATACACGACATTGGAGAACATTCTCCACTTCGGACTGAGCCACCGTTGGATTGTGGCAGGAAGTGCCGTGGTGCTGTTGGCAGGAAGCGCCTTTTGCTATAAGTTCGTCAACCAAGCATTCTTCCCCGACATGGAGTATGACCAGTTGTACATGGAGTACAAACTGCCCGAAGGGTACAACTCTACTCAGACGGAGAAAGACCTTGACGAGATACGCACTATGCTGATGAAACGCGACTATATCAAGCACATCACAACATCTATTGGCGGCACTCCGTCACGCTACAACCTTGTGCGCTCTATCGCCACTCCCTCGTTAGCATACGGAGAGTTAATCATCGACTTCACCTCGCCAGATGCATTGGTGGAACACATCGACTCTCTGCAGAGGGAAATCTCCGCCATGTATCCCGATGCATACGTCAAGTTCAAGCGCTATAATCTGATGTTCAAGAAATACCCTATCGAAGCATGCTTCCATGGACCCGACCCTGCCGTACTGCACCGTCTGACAGATTCGGCAAGGGCTATTGTGGAGGCATCCGACCTCGTATATCTGCCCACATCCGACTGGGAGCCGAAAGTGCCAGTGCTGACAGTTGACTACGACCAAGCGGCGGCGCGCACCAACGCTCTGTCGAGAGGCGACATAGCATTGTCGATGATGGCTTACACGAGCGGCGTGCCAGTGGGAGTGTTCTATGACGGCATTCACCCCGAAAACATATACATCAAGTGTACCGACGAAGACGGTCAAAGCATAGAGGACTTGGACAATGCTCAAGTGTTCGGACTGATACCCAACATAGGCAAGTTCGTCAACCGCTCCACTCTGCAAAGACTCATGACAGGAACGGTGACAAAGGACGACATCATAGACAAGCTCATACAGACCACACCGCTCAAACAAGTGTCTCACGGCATTGACATAGAGTGGGAAGAGCCTGTTGTGGTTCGCTATAACGGCCAACGCACGCAGCGTCTGCAATGCTCTCCTGCCCCCGGCGTTGGCACAGAGGCGGCACGCAAAGCCATTGCCAAGCAGATAGAACAGATAGAACTGCCCGAAGGCTATACCTTATCGTGGGAGGGCGAGAAGAAGGCGAGCGACCAAGCCATGACTTACCTCTTCAATGGCTTCCCTATCTGCATAGTCATTATGATTCTTATCCTCATCATGCTTTTCAAAGACTACAAGAAGCCAGCAATCATCTTCTGCTGCATCCCTCTCGTCATCATAGGCGTGATACCTGTCGTGATGCTCACTGGCAAGCCCTTCGGCTTCGTTGCCATAGTGGGCGTGCTTGGCTTGATAGGTATGATGATAAAGAACGGCATCGTGCTTATGGACGAAATCACCCTCGAAATATCGCAGGGCATCGCTCCACGCACGGCACTCATACAGAGTTCAAAGTCACGTCTGCGACCGGTGATGATGGCAAGTCTTACGACAATTCTCGGCATGATACCTCTCGTGCCAGACGCCATGTTCGGCTCGTTGGCAGTAACCATTATGGGCGGACTGTTCGTAGGCACGCTCATCACCCTCATATTCATTCCTGTGCTATATTCACTATTCTTCAAACTGCCAACGAGGTGAAAGGAGAGAGGCAATCAAGCCACAGAGTTGCCTCTATTCCCCCTCACCTATAACATATAAATAACATAAAGATGAAAAGGACTTTTCTGATAAACATACTGGCTGTCGCATCCATAAGCACAGCCGCAGCACAGCCTCTCACTCTGGAGCAGTGCCGCACAATGGCGCTGGCGCACAACAAAACGCTCTCGTCCGCTAAACTGAAAATGGAGCAGAGCCTATACGACATGAAGTCATACAGAGCCAACTATTTTCCGCAGATAAACCTCATGGCGACCGACTTCTACAGCACCGCAAAGGGCGACCTCAGCATTGCAGGAGGACATCTGCCCATATATAACTATGTAGATGCCAACGGACAATATCTGCCCAATGTGACCGTCAATCCCGACGGCACCTACACACTCAACCAGTACGCCGACTTCCCCGACCAAAAGATAGAGTGGAAGGTGAAAAACGTGTTCATGGGAGGCATATCACTCATGCAGCCCCTCTATGCCGGAGGCAAAATATCTACCGCCTACAAAATGTCACAACTCGGCGCACAAATGGCAAACGAGAACATACGTCTGACCGAGGAGGATATCATCGTGAAGACAGATGAAGCATACTACATGGTTGTCCGAGCCAAAGAAATGGGCAAGGTGGCACAAAGCTACAAGGCACTGCTGGAGGAACTGATGAAGAATGTAGAAGCAGCATTCCGCCACGGCATGAAGACACGCAACGACGTGATGAAAGTGCAGGTGAAACTGAATGAAGCCACGCTCTCCATTCAGAAAACTGACAACGCACACCGGCTCGCACTGATGAACCTCTGCCACCTCACAGGCATGCCGTTAGACACCAACATCGAAGTGGCGGAAGACAACGCGGAGACACCCTCGTCCAACAGCGCATCAAGCACCACACTCACCGTCACCTCACGCCCCGAATACTCCATACTGCAAAATAGGACGGAACTTGCACGGCAGAACGTAAAACTGACCCAGAGCGACCACCTTCCCAACATTGCGCTCGGAGCCGCCTACAACTATGCCAACGGAGCAGAACTGGCAGGCAAAAGACTGCTCGACAACGGCTCGCTGACAGTAGGCATAGCCGTGAAAATGCCAATAGACATCTTCGGCGGAGCGACAAACAAGATGCGGTCAGCAAAGGCTGCACACCAGATAGCCCTGCTCGAACAGCAAGACCTGACCGAGCAGATGCAACTGGAACTGCAACAGTGCATCAACAATGCCGACGAAGCAGCGGAGGAGGTTCGCCTTTGCGAAACAGCCCTCTCGCAAGCCGCACAGAACATGCAACTATCCAAACAGCAATACGAAGTAGGCTTCGAGACCCTCAGCGACTACCTCGAAGCCCAAGCCGAATGGCAGCAGTGCAGTGCCAACCTTGTCAACGCACGCTGCCAACTCCACCTCGCATACACCAAACTGCTCAAAGCGGCAGGACAACTGACGCAGCAGTAGGCACCTCCACTGCATATCATTTAGATTGTAGTATATGAATAATTATTGTATCTTTGTGGTCACAATCTAATCGTGGCACGATATAATCTTATATAATAACACAGCAATGAATAATAAAGTAATTCTATTCATGCTATTTCTTAGCGTTTTCTCTTCTGCACGGGGACAACAGAGCGAGACTATGGAGGATTTTGATTTCCTTACCAGTTTTACTGAGGAAAACTATGCCGCATTTCCTGTCATTATGGAATTAGGGTACAAGAAACAGTATGAGGCACTGAAAAAACGGTTGAGAAAGCAGGTCAGCAAGGGAGAAATCGGCATAGAAAGAGTAGCATGCGAGTATGCTATTTGGTTTCACAAGAACTTTGATTCCCACTATTCAGTCGTTACTCCATTGTGGCGTACCTATTGGAGAACTGCACACACGGACTATTCTAAAGTAATGGAGGAATATGCCCCAAAACCTGTTTCGTGCAAAGTGGATGAACAGACATGGCTGATGCGCATTCCTTCGTGCATAGGCAATAATCCAACAATGGAATGGGTAGCAGAAGCCGTTGAGCAGTATATGGAATCTGGCTGTGAGAATCTAATAATAGACGTAAGAGGTAACGGCGGAGGGACTGATGAGATTTGGTCTCCGTTTATTTCGATGCTTGTTGACCATAAACGGGAATGTGAATTTGAGAGTCTCTTTCGCAATACTCCGTTTAATAGAAAGTTTTTAGAAGAGGCTCTGGAAGATGATGATTTCGACCTGCGTGACTTTCTTGAGCAATGTAAAAATAACAACAACGACTTTGAGTTATGGTACTCATGGGATGGAAGTGGAATCACCCCTACCTCACTTCCTAAACAAGTTGGCGTTATTGTTGATAATATGACAGCCAGTTCTGGTGAATGTATAATCGGACAATACGCAAAAGGAGTCAGTCATCGTACAAAAGTCTATGGTAAGGAGCGAACCTATGGGGCAAATCTTACAGGAAACTGCAGGGAATCGAAACTTCCCCACTCAGACATTTATATATTCTATTCCACTTGCATTCAATCTTTAGACTTCCGCAAAAATGTTTCCTTTGGCAAAATAGGCATTGAACCAGATGTTTACATAGATATTCCTTATCCCAACCGTCTGACAGACCGTATTGACGAATGGGTTTTGTGGGTGGCTAAAGATCTAAAAAAAACGAAGAAGAAGGAATAAACTATCTGTCAGCCCTGTTTTGACCCTTGCCCACCACCATTTTTTTGCATAGCTCGCTATCCTGTTTCGGCGTTGCTCGCTACCCACTTTCAACGAATACGGCCTAAGTTCGTGAGTTTTTTTCTCTGATATGATTATGTACAGAACGATAAAAAGAAGAAATCCTGAACCCATGAGCATGGGGATGGCTGGCTACATCAGCCTCTCCCTCTCTGGCGGTGCAACTGCCACGAGTTAACAATGTTGTGCCAGACGGAATAGAAGCCGCCGGCAAGGGCTGTGGCAGGATGAAGGAAGGTGTAGCCCATCCATATAGCAAAAACCGTATTCTTTTGTCCCAGAGACTGAGCGCCGGCTATGGGTTCTACATGGTGACACCCGATGATGCGTCCGCAGATGAACTGGAAGATGCAGGCTATTAAAGAAACAGCGGCAATACCGGCAAGCGTCCACACTCCCACTCCGCTATGCACAATTGCTTTCACCGTTATGCCTATGGCAAGGGCAAGGGAAACAGCCCAAAGGTTGAACGCCAAGTTCTTGCGCCGCAAGACAGCCCTGTGGAAGCGAGGGAACAGATGACGTGCTAACCATGCTGCGAGGAGAGGCATGATGAGAAGGGGAAACACCTTACCGATGATGAGAAGAAAGGAGGTCTCGAAGTCCATGCCGGCATGCGCACCTTCGTGCAGGAACGGCACAACGGCAGGCACAAGGAGGGAGGCGGTCAGATTGATGAGGCATGTGTAGCTGACCACTGTGTTGGGATTGCCCAGCAAGCGTGACGTGACGACGGATGCCGCAGTGGCTGTGGGGCATATCATGCATATCATTGCGCTTTCGACAATGCTTCTTGTCTGTTCCGACGCATCGTGCATGACGATGAGCATCAGCCCCATGAGGACGAAGCTGATAGACTGTATGGCGAGCATTTTGAGCATCCATGCACGTGGCTTCAGTTCTCGCACGCTGACTCGGCAGAAACTGATGAAGAGCATGCAGAAGATGAGCAAAGGCTGAATGTATTCGAGCGCAGTGCCGACGGCGGCATGAGTACCGTCGAGGAAATGAAGGTTGACATACAAGAAATACGCTGCAGCTCCTGTCAACATGGAGAACGACAGCGTCCAGTTCTTTATAAATCGAAGCATACTCATCACTGCTGATGATTGATGCAGATGCCCTGCAAGTACCAGTCGTAGAGGCGGTGGATGCCTTCCTCTATCTCAATGGTGTGGTGCCAGCCAAGGCGGTGCAGTTTCGACACGTCGGTCAGTTTCTTCATCGTGCCGTCTGGCTTTGACGCATCCCAACGCAGTTCGCCCTTAAAGCCTATCTCCTGCATTATCTTCTCTGCAACCTCGCGGATAGAGATTTCCTTGCCTGTACCAACGTTGATATGACAGTTGCGTATCTCCTTTATGCCGTCTTTGTTGACTGTGAAGTCGCTCTTGTCAACCACATCCTGAAAATCGACGTTGAGCAAACAGTAAACCGACGCATCAGCCATTTCTTCGCTCCACAAGAACTCACGCATAGGCGCTCCGCTGCCCCAAAGTGTGACTGCCTCGGGAGTAATTCCATAGTGGCGAAGCACCTGCAGAATGGTGTACTCATCACTCATAGCAGTAGCGACTATCGTCTGCGTCGCCTTTGCCACGTCTGCATCGGGAGTCCCTTGCCCGTCAACCATCTTCGGCACTTTCAGAGTGACTGGACGCAGCCCAAGGTCTTTGCGCACGGCATCCCAATCACCCTCGTTCAGACATTTTGCCAAGTGGATTTTCCTTATCATGGCTGGCAGCACATGAGAGTTCTCGAGGTGAAAATTATCGTTAGGGCCGTATAGGTTGGTTGGCATGACGGCTATGTAGTTTGTGCCATATTGAAGATTGAACGACTCGCACATTTTCAGTCCTGCAATCTTGGCAATGGCATACGGCTCGTTAGTGTATTCAAGCGGAGATGTCAGCAGACAGTCCTCGGGCATTGGCTGAGGCGCTTCGCCCGGATATATGCATGTAGAACCGAGGAAAAGCAACTTTTTCACTCCATGCCTCCACGCTTCGCCAATGACATTCTGCTGTATTTGCAGGTTGTTATAGATGAAGTCAGCACGATACTGCAAGTTTGCCATTATCCCACCTACATGTGCGGCCGCAAGCACTACGGCATCGGGCTGTTCGTCGTCGAAGAACTGACGCACCGCAACAGGGTCTAACAGGTCGAGTTCCGCGTGAGAGCGCCCCACAAGATTATCGTATCCCCGTGATTTCAGATTGTTCCAAATTGCGGAGCCAACAAGGCCACGATGCCCTGCAACAAAAATCTTGCTATTATTGTCTAACATAATAATATAAAGAATTACAGTCTTGTGGATAAAGGTTAGAGGATACTCCAAGCGCCTCTAACCTATCTTCTACCACCTATTTTATTTCACAAGTCCTTTCTCCAAATACTCTGCAAGGTTGGTACGCATCACCGATGCCACGTGTTCAGCCGCAACCTTCTCCATGTCGTGCTTTACCATGACAGACACCAGTTCCTCGAAAGATGTCTTCTGTGGATTCCAGCCCAACTTCTCCTTCGCCTTTGCAGGGTCACCCCAAAGGTTCACAACGTCTGTTGGGCGATAGAAATCGGCTGACACCTCGATGAGAGTCTTGCCAACAAGTTCTGCAGGTCCAGCCACACAGATGCCTTTCTCTTCCATGCCCTCTCCCTCGAACTTCAACTCTATGCCTGCCGCCTTGAAAGCACAATAGGCGAACTCACGCACAGAGTGCTGAACACCTGTAGCGATGACAAAGTCCTCGGGCTTTTCCTGCTGAAGGATGAGCCACATGCACTCCACATAATCTTTTGCATAGCCCCAGTCACGCAACGACGAGAGATTGCCAAGCATCAGTTTATCCTGCTTGCCCTGTGCGATGCGAGCGGCTGCAAGGGTAATCTTGCGAGTGACGAAAGTCTCTCCGCGACGCTCTGACTCGTGGTTAAAAAGAATACCCGAACAGCAATACATATTGTATGCCTCACGATATTCCTTAACAATCCAATAGCCGTAAAGTTTCGCCACAGCGTATGGGGAGTAAGGGTGGAACGGCGTCTTCTCGTTCTGAGGCACTTCCTCCACCTTTCCATAAAGTTCCGAGGTGCTTGCCTGATAGATGCGGCATTTGTCTGCCAAGCCACACAGGCGAACCGCTTCAAGCACACGAAGCACACCAACAGCATCAACATCAGCCGTGAACTCGGGAGAGTCGAAACTGACCTGCACATGCGACTGAGCAGCAAGATTATAAATTTCCGTCGGCTGCACTTTGCTGACAACTTGAAGTATAGACATGGAGTCACCAAGGTCGGCATAATGCAGGTGAAAGTTTGGCATACCTTCAAGGTGTGAGATTCTCTCACGATAATCTACTGATGAACGACGGATAGTGCCATGCACTTCGTAACCTTTATCCAAAAGGAACTCTGACAGATATGAGCCGTCTTGACCAGTGACTCCTGTAATAAGCGCAACTTTTCTTTCCATTATTTTATTATATTATAGTTTTTTAATTATATATTCACTTCTTCAAGCGTTACCAACTTGTTCACAATCGCATAAATAGCGAACCCTGCTGACGAGCGGATTTGCAACTTACGCACAATGTTTCTGCGGTGTGTGGTAACAGTATTTACCGATATGCAGAGAGCATCCGCTATCTCCTTGTTCGACATCGCTTTTGCCACACACACCACAATCTCCTTCTCCCTCTCCGACAGTTCTTCGCCCGACGTTGACAACACTTCCTGCTGGTCTTTCTCTTCCGTTCTGCGAGTCTTTGCCAAATGTTCAAGACGGCGCACAGCCGGCACAAAGATATTGTCCTCCACAAGACAATGGATGCTTAAATCCTCTTCCGCTTGATAGATAGATATGATGACCGCATTCAACTTCTCATTGCTCTCTTTCTGCGGATAATACTGCATGAAGAGGTTCTTCAACTCTTTCAATTTCAGTTCTATCGACTCATGGTGGCGAGAAAGCAATTGGCTATTCTCTATCGACACAATCTCCCCGTCAATCAACTTCTGAACATACGTGAACACAGCCGTCTCCTCATATTCCATGTGCTTGCGCACCTCCTCCACATACTCGTCATAAAATTTCAGCACAAGAAACGCTATCTCGTTCTGCACCGAGCAGTCGATGGCATTCAGCAAATGGAAACGAATGTTAGGAAACAGAAACTCCAGGAAATACGAGTGAGTGCGTTTCAGATATTCAAGCACCGATGCCACACTGACATTCTCCACTCTCTGAGGCCTGTCATCCGTGCCATTTTTCACATAGTTTATGACTGTCAGGAACGTATCAGCATCCACCCCACACTGGCGGCAGACCTCAGAAATGGTCTTTTCGCCAAATCCCAATGATATGCCAAAACGGCTCATCACCTGCAGCAAACGATAGTCGTTGGCAAGCACATAACTGAGTTTATCCGTCGATTTGTACTGACTCGTCATACACCCCTTATACAAATTTCTTATAAATCGCCTGCAAAGTTAATAAAAAATATCAACATTTAACATATTGTTACAAATATAGTTGACACCTAATTATAAATAATGTATAGATTTACTTGCATTAACGGAATGTCAACAACCGCAACAGCGGCTCACTAAAAGCGGGAAATGCTGGCAATAAAAAATTGAAAGCCTTACATTCAAGACTTTCAGTATCAGTTCCTTTGATTTTGTAGCGCCTACGGGAATCGAACCCGTGTTACATGCGTGAGAGGCATGTGTCCTAGCCGCTAGACGAAAGCGCCAAAAATAGGTGCGGAAGGAGGGGGATTCGAACCCCCGGTACGGTAACCCGTACGTCAGTTTAGCAAACTGGTGGTTTCAGCCACTCACCCATCCTTCCG
>JAFLUT010000042.1 GCA_022508665.1 Prevotellaceae bacterium
CGCTACGGACACAGCCGCTACGGATACGGGTACGGGCGGTACGGATACGGAAAGCACGGATACGGACATTACGGAGACGGAAAGAAGTAGCGAAATTTTTCACTGCCCACCTTCGCCTCTCCTTTAAGGAGCGCCCTTCGCTGTTCCTTCAAGCCGGCTGAAAGTCCATGCAATCACCGGACACGTGCAGCGCGGGAAGGACTTCACCGGATTCAAGGCATGGCGGCCAACGACAACTAACACCTTCGGGAAACAGGTGACATGCATATGCCACAGAATATTTCTACGGACAACCAGCGCATAGCAAAGAATACCTTATTCTTATATTTTCGAACCATCCTTGTGATGGCGATAAGCCTATACACCAGTCGTGTGGTGCTTGCCACGCTGGGGGTTGAAGACTTCGGTATCTACAATGTTGTAGGCGGTGTTGTTGCGATGTTCGGCATGATTTCTGGCGCATTGTCGAGTGCCATTAGCCGTTTCATAACATTTGAAATTGGTCGTGGAAATGTAGATAAACTGAAAAGAATTTTCTCAACTAGTGTGAACATTCAGTTGGGTATAGCATTGGTAATTATTCTGTTAGGTGAAACTGTAGGTTTGTGGTTCCTAAATTCCCAAATGAACATCCCTGCTGATAGAATGTATGCTGCCAACTGGGTGTTGCATTGTTCATTACTTACCTTTGCGATAAACCTTATCAGCACTCCATACAATGCCGCTATCATTGCTCATGAACGGATGTCCGTTTTTGCATACATTAGTATTTTAGAAGTTACATTGAAACTTGTTGTTGTGTATCTGTTGTACATATCATTGTGGGACAAACTAATTATCTATTCTCTTCTGCTTGTCGCGGTTGCGGTTTGCATACGTCTTGTTTATGGCATATATTGTACCCGCCATTTCGAGGAGACAAAATATACTCCAGTCCACGACAATCAATTAGTTAAGGAAATGTCGAGTTTTGCTGGATGGAGTTTTTTGACAAATACAGCATCTCTGTTCAATACGCAAGGAATAAACATTCTCATCAATTTATTTTTCGGAGTCGGCGTAAATGCGGCTCGTGGTATTGCGATACAAGTAGAACATGCGTTGATGCAGTTTGTAAACAATTTTACTACAGCATTGACCCCACAGATAACGAAATCGTATGCTTCGGGGAATATATCTGCAATGAACAGGCTTGTCATCCGTGGAGCAAAGTTTTCTTTTTTTCTGTCACTGCTTATATGCCTTCCTGTCATAATGGAAGCCGATTTTATTTTGGAACTTTGGCTTACAGAAGTGCCAAAACACACGGCAGACTTTGTCCGATTGGCAATAATTGCGACAATGGTAGATAGGCTTGGAAATACTGGATATACTGCCTGTATGGCAACAGGTAATATACGCAAATATGTTCTTTGGATAACATCTGTTGGTTGCCTTGTGTTTCCTCTGACTTATTTGGTCTACAAGATGGGTGCCGTAGTAGAGACTGCATACATAATCTACATACTGGTATATATAGGTGTGACAAGCGTAAGGCTTTGGATTATGAAAGGTCTGCTCAACTTTCCTGTGTGGGAGTTTGTGCGTGAAGTTGTATTTAAAATACTTCTTGTGTCGGCTGTCTCTGTAGTTTTACCTTCTGTAATTTTGTATCTTATGCCACAATCATTAATGAGACTAATAATCTCTGTTATTATTGCGTTGTTATCAGTATCAGTCTGTACATATTTGTTTGGATTGGCGAAGAATGAGCGTAATAAATTGACGGCAAAGATGCTGTATATTATAAATCATAAATTAAGGAAACACTAAATACATGTCTGTAAAAACTTATTTGAAACGAGGGCTAACTTTCATATTGAAAGGAACACCTATTAAACATGTGACGGCGAATGTGACAACTCTTGCTCCCAATTCGCTTTTACTTGGAAGAACAGCCTTAATAACAGGCGGAACAAGCGGAATTGGCTATGAAATTGCCAAAAGTTTTGTTAATGCTGGTGCGTCTGTCATCATAACAGGACGAAGTATAGAACGTGTGAATAAAGCCGTGAAACAGTTGTATTCAGAAATATCGGACGGGGGGGGTATCTATGGTGTGGAAATGAATATGCGGAACACAGAAGAACTGAAAAAACGTTTTGATGAAGTCATAAAAATTGCTGGCAATCCAATCGACATATTGGTAAACAATGCAGGGGTTCTTGGATGCAATTTCTATGACGGAGTGGAAAGCGATTATGATGCAATACTTGATACAAACTTAAAGGGAACATTCTTTTTATCTCAATTAGTGGCACATTATATGAAGGACAACCACATAAAGGGAAATATTCTTAATGTAGCATCTTCATCAAGTCTACGCCCTGCAGCATCGGCTTATACTTTGTCGAAATGGGGAATTAGAGGGTTAACATTAGGTTTGGCAAAAACTTTGGCACCTTATGATATTGTAGTCAATGGTATTGCTCCCGGTCCTACAGCGACTCCGATGCTGATGCCAAATGGAGTAGTGGAAGACATCTCTTTCAAGACAAATCCTACTGGTCGGTATGCACTGCCTGAGGAAATAGCAAATATGGCTGTTATTTTAGTTAGTAATATGGGACGTATGGTAGTAGGCGATATTGTATATATGACAGGGGGGGCAGGATTAATAACTTTTGATGACATAAATTATCAGTTCTAATCATGAATAACGATTATTAGCATTATGGAACAATATTATACATCGGAACGCAATGTCCAAATACTTATTGCATTATTGAAAGAACATGGCATAAAACGGGTTGTTGCATCACCTGGTAGTACTAATGTAACTTTTGTTGGCAGTTTGCAACAAGACCCTTTTTTTGAAATGTATAGTTGTGTCGACGAGAGGTCTGCCGCCTATATGGCATGTGGCATGGCAGCAGAAAGCGGTGAACCTGTTGTGCTTAGTTGTACTGGAGCGACTGCATCAAGAAACTATTTTCCTGCACTTACGGAAGCATTCTATCGTAAGTTACCGATACTTGCTGTTACTTCTACGCAGGACGAGAATAAGATTGGGCATCTTGTGGCACAAGTGATAGACCGTACATGTCAGCCCAAAGATACCGTGGTCTGTAGTGTACACATGCAGACTATACACGATGAGAACGATGCGTGGGACTGCAACGTCAAAGCAAATAAAGCCATTCTTGCCCTTCGTCATCGTGGAGGAGGTCCCGTTCATATCAATCTGACTACGACATATTCTCGTGATTTTACAATTAGGACTTTACCTCCACAAAGAGTGATAAGGCGATTTTTGCCGACAGACAGCCTCCCTATTATTCCTAAGGGGAAGGTTGCTATATTCTGTGGTTCACATCTTCGATGGAGTGAAGAAGAAATAAAGGCTGTGGATTATTTTTGCCATATATATAACGCCGTTGTGTTTACTGAGCCTGGAGCCAATTATACAGGTAAATATAAAGTGGCTTATAGTTTGATGTCGCAACAAAGTGTAGATGATGCTAACCGCTATCCTGATTTACTTATACACATAGGCAATATGAGCGATTTCCCCAATATAGTGCAACCCCAAAAAGAAGTTTGGAGAGTGTCGGAGGACGGATTGATAGTTGATCGTTATAAGACGCTTACAAATGTATTTGAGATGCATGAACTGGATTTCTTCGAACATTATACCCAAAACATAGATGCAGTAGGAAATGACTCGTATTTGGCAAATTGTCGTGAAACTCAGCAAAGGATCTGGAATTCTATTCCAGATTTACCTTTCTCGCATCTTTGGGTCGCTAATCGTTTATACGACAAGTTGCCGAAAAATAGTGTACTTCATTTGGGCATTCTTAGCCCTCTACGTTCATGGGGATATTTTAATATAGATAATAGCATTGATGTTTTTTGCAATGAAGGTGGTTTCGGCATAGATGGAAACCTATCTACACTTATAGGAGCATCGCTAATACATCCTGATAAACTTTACTTCGGAGTAGTAGGAGACCTTTCTTTTTTCTATGATATGAATTCTCTTGGAAACCGTCATATAGGTAATAATGTTAGGATAATATTGATTAACAATTCTTTAGGTGCGGAATTTCATTTGTTCAAACAACTTAATTCAACTTATGTTAATGGTATTGACCGTTATCTTTCTGCAGGAGGGCATTTCGGTTATCAATCACCGATATTGGTAAAACATTACGCAGAAGATTTGGGGTTTGAGTATATGTCAGCCACCAACAAAGAGGAATTTGATAAAGTATACTCGAAATTTGTTAATCCTCAACTTTCAGAGAAGCCGATTATATTTGAGGTGTTCACACAAGTTGAAGATGAAAACGAAGCACTCCATCGAATGTACAACATTGAAGCTTCTACAAAGAAAAAGATAAAACAGGCACTTCATAATGCTCTTGGAGATGATGCTATTAAATTGGGTAAGAAAATATTAGGTAAAGGGTAAATGTAATAGAACAATACATGAAAATAACAATATGACTTTTCACATAATATACAAACATGCTACAAAGTGCCGTAATTCCTCTGTAGAATTGTTACGTTTTGGATTTATGTAGGTAATGGAAGGATTTGTCGGATTTGTGGACATTTTGTTGGTATGTTTAGGATGTTTGCTTATAGACCAAATACGTTTGGCTATATTTCAAATCGTAAGAATAGGGTATAAACTTATAAAATCAATGATAAATAATGAAGATACTCTTGGTAAATCAGCCGTTGAATAATCGTGGAGATGAATCTGCTCATAAGGCACTTGTGAGAACAATCATAAAAGAGATGCCAGATGTAGAGTTGACGGTATTGTTTTTGAACAAACGAGAAGAAAGAATTGGAGATAGTGTCAAACATTTTGCTGTCCAATCCCCACAAGTGAAATATCGTATATTCTCTCCTTTATTATCTAAAGGAATGTATTCCGTTATGAAGAAGGGGCAGAAAACAGGAAAACATGCCTTATGGTTTTTACATCCTGCATTGGCGCAATATATGTCATATTTCAAGAAGGCCGACATTGTTGTTTGTGCTCCTGGCGGAATGTGTATGGGTGGTTTTCAAGATTGGAAGCATTTGTTTAATCTGCAATGCGCAAAGCTTTACAATAAACCACTTGCATATTTTGGACGTTCTATCGGACCATTTCCTACCGTGACAGAGAACAATCGTATTTTCAAGCAAATCAGCATGGAGATGCTCGAGTATTTCTCTTTCCTGTCTATAAGAGACAACAAAAGCCTCATATTTGTTAAAGAACTTGGGATTATGAATTGTCAAAGCGTTGTAGATACAGCATTTTTGGAAACTCCTAACGTACCAATCCCAAATGAGATTATTCAATCAATTGGGAATAGTGATTACTTTGTATTTGTTCCAAATCTGCTTATTTGGCATCCAGCTTATATAGGGAGGGTTACAAAAGAATGCATTATTGATTTTTACATAAAATTGCTTGAAGAGATGTTCAAGACATTTCCTCAATATAAAGTAGTTATGCTGCCACAAACGTTTAATTCCAGAGACAGTGATTGGAATGACGTTAATTTGTTCAGAAGCATAGCTCGTAAAGTGAATGACAGCAGAGTGGTTGTCATAAATGACCAATATAATAGTGATATTCAACAGACGATAATATCTAAGTCAAAAATTGTTGTGGGAGCACGTTATCACAGTATTGTTTTTGCATTGAATAATAATGTTCCTTTCATCTCCTTAAGTTATGAACATAAGATGGAGGGTCTGTTGCAGACATTGGGTGATACAAGCAGTATGATAAATATCGAGAATTTATTTACAACAAAGGATAGTCAAACCGCAGTATTGAGACAATTCAGAGAAAAACTTCAGAGTTTAAAATACAATTCTTGTATAGGTGAAAAAGCCAAGAATATTGTATATCAAGGATTTATAGAGTTTAAGAAGTTTGTGGATTGTCACAGATAGATATATTTAGAATCTGTTGGTTAAATATAGTTACTTTAATTCAATCAACGGGTTAATGATAGTATTTAGATAAATTTAATATATTGATTTAATGATAATAATCTCAAAACCGCATTTTTCAATTACAATACCAGCATATAAGTCTGCCTTTTTGCAGGAGGCTATTGAAAGTTGCCTTGCGCAGACATATAAGGATTTTGAACTTATTATCGTGGATGACGCATCTCCAGAGGACATTATAGGGATTGTGGGCAGGTTTGACGATGATCGTATTCGATATTATCGCAATGAGAAAAATTGTGGAGCAATTGATGTTGTGGATAATTGGAACATTTGTCTGTCGTATGCTCGAGGAGAATATATAATTTGTATGGGTGATGATGACCGCCTGCCCCCTTGCTGTCTTGAAGAGTATGCACGTATGATTGAGGAATATCCAGAAATCGGTTTGCTGCATGGTTGGACAGAAATTATTGATGAACATTCAAAAATTGTAGAACTTTCAGCACCTCGTCCATTATGGGAGTCTGCGTATTCTGTGGCATGGAATCGTTGGGAAAACCGCCACCATCAATATATTGGAGACTGGTGTTTCTCTGTGGAGTGGTTGCGTAGACAAGGTGGATTTTATAAATTGCCTCTCGCATGGGGCTCTGATGATATTTCTGCCATTATTGGAGCATCTAAAAACGGAGTGGTAAATTCGCAACGTCCTTGTTTTCAATACCGTAATCATTCTTCCACTATTACCAATGGAGGAAATGTATCCATAAAAATGGATGCTGTCCGTATGGAACGTGAATGGTTCGAGAAATTTCTTTCTGAAAAACCTGCAGATGAACTTGATTGCATATATCACAAAATGCTTCTTAGTAATATTCAGAAACATTTTGAACAAAAGTATGGAACTACCATTGCTTGGAATTTAAACAATAGTATATTTCGAATATTCCGTTATTACCGTCTACGAAAAGAGTATGGATATACATGCCGTTCACTTGGATATGCAATACAGTCTTGGATAAGATACAAATTTAAAACCTTATTGGGATAAAATATATGAAAGATAAAATCTTCATTAGATAAAGTATGAAATATGTTTCCTTGATTATCTTAAATTACAACAATTGGGAAGATACTGTCAATTGTATTGAGAGTGTGGAAAAATATAATACAGCCTCTGTAAAATATATTGTTGTGGACAACGGTTCTACGCGTGTCGGAACGGTTAATCAGTTGAATGAGTATTTTGGGCTAAAATTTTCGGGTTTATATTATAGAATAGACGATAATTATACCCCCCCCGTCGGAATCCGTTGCCAAAATTGACATTTTTAGTAAGTAGAACGAATGATGGATATGCACAAGGCAATAATAAAGGATTGAGTTTGGCTTTTTCGGATGATGAGATAGAGTATATTATGATATTAAATAATGACATCCTTTTTGTAGATGATATTATACCTGCTCTTATTCTACAACAACAAGAAATAACAAATTGTGCAATCATAAGTCCCATTTTATACAAGAAAGACCTAGAATCAATTGATTATAATTGTGCAAGAAGAAATCATACTGAATGGGAAGTAATCTTAACAAATTTATTTTGGTATAAAAATATTTTTGGATGTCAAAGTAAGTTTCAAAAAAGGCGATATTTGTTAAAATATAATCCTTCATTGATGAAACAACCATTTATTGAGATAGAACTACCTAGTGGGTCTTGTATGTTGGCAAAGAAAAAAATGATGCAGGAAATTGGCAGTTTCGATCCTAACACTTTTCTTTATTTTGAAGAGAATATTCTTTACAAAAAAATCCTAAAGACAGGAAAAAGAAATTATCTTGTTCCTTCTTTGATATGTGTGCATCTTGGAGCATCTAGCACAAAAAAAAGCAAGAACTCTTTTGTTATGACGAGGGGATTGAATAGTGCTGTTTACTATTTAAAAGAATATTGCAATTTGAATATATTACAAAAAATACTGTTGCCATTTGCTATATTTTCATTTTTGATAAGGATAAAATTAATCAAGATTTTTCAAGAAAAATAGAGACAATAACCATAATAGATTTTCCTTTTAAACACCTATATTAAAAGACATGATACCCAAAGTTATACATTATTGCTGGTTTGGCGGGAAAGAGATGCCGCCAATGTTGAAGATGTGCATGGCCTCTTGGAAGAAACATCTTCCTGATTATGAGATTAAGCAATGGGACGAGAGTAATTTCGATGTGAACATGGCTCCCTTGTGCAGGGAGGCATACGCAGCAAGAAAGTGGGCTTTTGTGGCTGATTATTGCCGTGTGTATGCCTTATACACAATGGGGGGGGTGTATATGGACACGGATATATTAGTGCTGAAAAATTTTGATGAATTCCTTAAGTATTCATTCTGTTCGGCACAGGAATACCAACCTTGGATTTTTGAATCTGTAAAGAAACAATATATTGATGAAGAAGGGCGTTGCTTGCAGAAGGAGCAATATGTTCCAGGGTTTGGGATACAAAGTGGCATTATGATGGCAGAAAAAGGAACTCCTTTTATGAAAGATTGTATGGATTTCTATAATTCATTGCATCTCCCTAAAAACTTAATGGATATTGTTGTTGTAAAGATATTGGCAAAACAAATGGAGAAATATGGATATAGATATACTATTCATGAACAATACTTGGAACCATATAATATGTTTGTTGCCGCCCCATCAGTTTTTTCAAATATGACTACCTTGTCTGGTGAATCATACGCTTGGCACATGTATTACAGAGGTTGGGGGAGTAGGTTCAGCACAAAACAAGTTTTAAGAAATTCTTTCCCGAAACTATACACTCTATTTCAACTATTGTATAAAAGAAAATTCTCAACAATACCGAAAGTGCTTAATCTGAAATAATTTCAGATAAGAATAAACAATAAAATTGCAATAAATCTATATGAAAATTTTGATTGTTTCAACAATGCCGTCACATCCTACAGATGCAGGAAACAGGGCCGCAATAATGGGACAGGTGGAACTTTTGCAGCATCTCGGACACGATGTGCATTATCTTTTTGCCTCAATGGAATTATCCAATAGTATAGATTATGATGCTATGAAAAACTATTGGGGTGACAGGTTGCATGTGTTCACAATGAACAAGTTGCTAAAAATTAGACGATTCATTACAGATTTATGGCGCAAGAAAGTAAACAGGTCTTATTGGAAAGTTGATGATCACTATCCTTGGGGCATAGCCTATTATATAAACAGACTGAATGAACAAGAAAAATTTGATGCTTGTATTATTCAATATTACAGACTTTCACGATTGTTGCCTTTAATCTCAATACCGCATAAGGCAATATATACTCATGACGTGTTTTCATACAAAGATATTCGTACGGGAAAACCTTTTTATGAGGCCTGCACTGCACACGAAGAGGCAAAGGC
This sequence comes from Prevotellaceae bacterium, assembly GCA_022508665.1. Taxonomy (GTDB): domain Bacteria; phylum Bacteroidota; class Bacteroidia; order Bacteroidales; family Bacteroidaceae; genus Minthosoma. The sequence goes on from JAFLUT010000042.1 coordinate 9,388, forward strand.
TATGCAACGCTGCCCCAATATCTTTGCAATACAGCAAGAGGAGGCTATATATTATAAGATGCTGTCCCCGAAAAGCAATGTATATACCGTCTATTCATCTTTAAATACACATCGACAACAAATAAAGAACAATAAGGTCATTTTGTTTTTAGCGAGCAGAATGTCTTTCAACACTAATGGGATTGTATGGTTTTTAGATAATGTGTGGCAGCCCTTAAAGACAAAAGAACCAGAAATTAAATTGATGATAGGTGGTACTGTCTGTGAAAACATTAATCAGACTTATAAAGATGTGACCCTATGTGGGAAAGTGGATAGTTTAGATGACTTCTATGCAATGGGAGATATTGTCATAAATCCAGTATATCAAGGTACAGGATTGAAGATAAAGACATTCGAGGCTCTTTCCTATGGCAAGGCTACAGTTGTGCATCCTCACAGTATGACTGGTATATATAATGCAAGTTCTTCGCCATTGATAAGTGCAGAGTCTTCAGATGAATGGATTGACGCAATAATCACATTAGCCAATAATCCTCAATATGTGGCAACGCTTTGCCAACAAAGTGTTGCATATATAGAAGATATGAATGACTATATCCGTAAACAATATACAAACTTCTTAGACTAAAACAATGAACATCGCATTCTATGCTGAATGGGAAATCTCTCCTTATACGGGCGGTATAGGGCGTGTAACTTCCATTCTGACGGATTGTTTTCGCCATCAGTATGGATGGAAAGTTTATGCCTTGTTTGCAAAAACAGTTCCGCCATCTTTCTCTAAAACGGAGGTGGATGGACAGTGCCAAGGAAGGCTGCATGACCGTTTCGGCGTGAGACGAGACATTGGCAGAAACACGAGGCGTGCAGCAGAATATATAAAGGAAAAACGTGTGGATGTTGTTATAGTTCAGACTTCTATGGATGTCCCTATGCGGCTGCGTGATGAATTGAAAAGAATTGGGTATGATACAAAAATAATCACTTGCCTTCATTTCGCACCAGGAACAGATATTTTCCTGAACAAGTTGAGCGACATAAAAAAAGTAACCCCCTTTTCAGTAAATGGAATAAAAACAATATTGAAATCCGTCTTTTCGATTATTTACAATCCGCTCATTACGCAACTGACAAAACAATGTTATCGAAGGGCCTACCATTTCTCCGACCTTGTCTTTTTGTTATCAGATTCTTACAAAGATACGTTTTGCAAGTTTTCAGGGGTGCGAGATAAGCAGAAGTTAATGGCAATGCCCAATCCGCTATCTTTCAATAGTTTTCTTCCAGAAACTGAACTGAACAACAAGAAACCTGTTGCGCTGGTTGTGGGAAGGATGTCGGAGTATGAAAAACGGATTTCGCGGATACTATCCATTTGGAAGAATTTTGAGAATAGGAATCCTAACTCCATTTGGCAGTTGAAGATTGTTGGCGATGGTGCTTCGTTGTCAGACTATAAAAAGCAAAGCGTGGAATTGGGATTGAAAAGATGTCATTTCGAAGGGTCGCAACCTCCAGTTCCTTACTATGAGGAAAGCAGTTTGTTTCTGATGACCAGCGCTTTTGAGGGACTTCCCATGACGTTGCTTGAAGCCCAGCAATTTGGATGTGTGCCAATTGTAATGAACGCTTTTTCTTCGCTGCCTGAAATTGTTGCAGATAAGAAAAACGGGATAATAGTGGAGAATAATGATGAACAGCTGTTCCTTTCTGCAATAGAGCGGTTTACTGCTGACAAAGACGAGTGGGAGAAACTTGCCTCAAATGCAATAAAAGATTGCCAACATTTCTCGCAAGATTCGATATGCACAAAGTGGAAACAGATTATAACAGATATGGCGAAATGAAGAAAATAGCTTTGGTCACTTGCTACTTCCAGCACAATTACGGGAGTCAGTTGCAGGCGCTTGCCACGCAAATGGTATTCGACAAGTTGGAACTGGAAAATGAAACTATCTGCATTGATGGACTGAAACCAGAGATTAACAGGGCAAAATACAGATATTTCTTGAGCAAGGCGTTTGACAAGAATACTGTCAAAGACAAGATGGCTACGGTCAGAAAAATCATAGCGAAGAAGACAAATCCCGACTATGCACACAGTTTGGCAATTCGAGATAAGATTTTCACAGACTTTGCCAATACACAGTTCAAGTTGTCGCAACGTTATTCTTCCAAGATGGAACTGGGTAGCCATGCCAATGAGTATTCTGCATTTGTAGTGGGAAGCGACCAGTTGTGGCTACCTTCCAATATCGCCGCTAATTATTACACACTGAATTTTGTTCCCGACCATATAAAAAAGATTGCTTATGCTACGAGTTTCGGGGTAAGTTCGTTGCCACATAAACAGGAGATTGAGGCAGAGAAGTTTTTGAAACGACTGGATGCCATTTTTGTAAGGGAGATTTCGGGACAAAAGTTAGTGAAAAAATTGACTGGTAAGGAAGTACCGTTGGTGTGCGACCCAACACTACTGTTTACTTCCGAGGAGTGGAACCGAAAAGCACCTGCAGGCAGACGCATACAAGCCCCATATATTCTCTGTTATTTCTTAGGGAACAATCCCGAACAACGTCTGTTTGCTCGCCGATTGGCGGAAAAGACAGGATACAGAATTGTGCAACTGCCAAATTTGGACGAATACATCAAGAGTGATGAGGGGTTTGCAGACGATGCGCTTTATGATGTCTCGCCACTGGACTTTGTAGCATTGATTCGCGATGCACAATATGTGCTGACTGACTCTTTCCATTGTACTGTGTTCTCCTCCTTGTTTTGCAAATCGTTCTTTTCGTTCCGACGATACAACAATGACAGCATAGTTTCAACAAATTCACGCATCTACTCCTTGCTGGACACATTGGGAGTACAAGAAAGATTGCTTGACGGAATAGAAGACATTGACAGATGCCTTCAAATGGACATTAATTTCGAAGCAGTGCATAAAAGAATTCAATACTTACGCCAACAATCGGTAAAAATGCTACTTGAGGCGTTGAATGCTTAAACAAATCTTTGTACATAATGAACGTTAGAACTACAACTCAACGCAACATCAAAAACTATTATTCTTTAATTATCCCCATAATCATTGTTTCCAAGATTGTAAGGTGGACTATTATGTATCCGCAATTGGTGGCAATGAGCATCGGATGGGGATATTTGCCTAAAATACAGTCTTGGTCATTTAGCGGTTTTCGTATGGCTAATTTTTCCGAGACGACCAATGCTGGATCAATTGTAGACGGCAATACTATTTCATTCTTTCAACTATTGAATTTGGGATTTACCTCATATCAATCATGGGAGGTGTATATCACTATATTATATAATATTCTGATACTCATTTGTGTGAAGAACTTTTACGAGCGTAACCCTTATGCAGGCAAAAGGGAAAATTGGTTCATTTATATGAATGTTGCCATATTAAACATTTTTTGCCTTAATTTAGCAAAAGAACCGTATCAGATGTTGTTTTTCTTTCTGATGGCATTGGCTATATCTGTGCCTAAAACATATCGAGAGAAAAGTATCGCACTTATAATAGCATTGCTGATCACTATATTGTACTCACGTAAATATTATGGTTTAGTGTTGATGTATTTCCTGATATTAAATTATATTGTAGGAAAACTATTTGGCGAAAAACAGAATAATGGAGTATTGGTCAGTAAAAAGAAGTTATATGGCAAATTGTTCTTCCTATTTCTGCTTTTTGGAGTGCTGCATTATTTCTTTATGTCGTCTCTTATGATAGAAAATGAAGGCACATACAATGAGATGATGGCAGCCAACAGTCGTGACTCAACAGATGCAGTTTCTGAAATTACGCCTATCTTTCCAAACAGTAATCCATTCCTGTTGGCGGTAGACTATTTTATTAAGATATTCCGACTGATGATGCCAGTCGAGTTGTTGTTGAAACTAAAAGTAACTTATTTGTTTATGATTGTCAATCAATGGCTGATATTGACATTTTGGGTACGTGCTTTCATAAACAGAGACAAGAAATGCAATCCGACAAGAACTATTGCAATGTATTTATATATTGCTTTTTTGCTTTGTTCTGCTGCTTTTGAACCCGATTTTGGTAGTTGGACAAGGCATCAAGGTGTTGCATTTCCTGTCATCTTATTGTTAATCTGAACTTTATTCAACTTTGTCAGAAGATGTGGAGTAAAGGTATAATGCGTTATTCCCCATTTGTCTGTATCTTAAATCGTAGTCTTCAGTGGTGCGGTTCTGTGGATGACTATAGTCCTTCACGGCAAAGGACTCTAATCCTCCACAGTAGAGGACTGGAACAGGCAACAGCAATCGTCTGAAAAGAACCGCTGTTTGAACTGTGGTGTCAAGTAAGGGTGGCGAGTTGTGATTTCGACGATGATTACAATGCTATGGTAACGAAATCAATCAAAATAAAGATTTACAGACTTCAAAAAATAATACAGTTTAATGTTAACTTAACTGAAAGATGAAACAAAAAAAATATCTGATGGATGTGGCAGTGATACGTATTACGCTAATATTCTTTTTAGTATTCTATCATGCTTTTTGCCCGTTTACAGGTGCGTGGGGACCTCCATCGTCTGGTGATTTCCATCCTATAGAGTTGTATAAATGGATGGGATTAATATCACATCTTTTTCAATTAGAGGCGATGGTATTCATATCAGGGTTATTGTTTGGATATGCTTTAATGTTAAATCCCAAACGGTTGTCCTTTAACGATTGTGTGGTTAAAAAGGCGAAAAGATTATTGCTACCTTGTTTGCTTTTTTCTGTGATATATTATGTTTTATTTCCTAATCACATTCACGAACCATGGTATATCATATTGCAGAAACTATCTAACGGAATTGGACATTTGTGGTTTCTGCCAATGATTTTCTGGTGCTTTGTTTTATGTTATTTGGTCGAAAAGTCACATTTACCCCCCCCGGTTGTGCTGATTGCAAGTATAATTATTCTTTCTTTGCCTTCGGTAGATTTGATTTTGGGGTTGAAAAGGGTGCATAGATTTTTCTTCTTTTTCTACTTTGGTTTTGCAATTAAAAAAGAATACATAAAGTTCAAATATGTAGAAAGTAAACGCTATCTGTTATTGTTGTTGATAATGTTTTTGGTTTTGTGCGTAGCCCATGAACTTCTCCCTGAATTATGGAAAAAATCTAACCTTTTAATAGAAAATGGTATACGGGCAATTGTTATTGGGATTGTATTTTTCCTGTGTCCATTTTCTATGATTGTTTTTCTATATAGTTTAGCGAACAAACCAAAGGTTCAGTACTGCCTTAACAGATGTCCTCAATTGATGGTTTTAAGTAGTTACTGTTATGGAGTATATATTTATCAGGATTATATACTAACATATCTGTACTATCATACAGATTTTGCCTCAGTAGTACCCAACGCATTGTTTCCATGGGCAGGTTTTGTTATTACATTAATTTTGTCTTTGCTGCTTTGCCATCTGACTTTAAAGACACGATTTGGAAGATTCTTAATCGGTTGATGTTATATAAAATCTAATTTTGTAAATCTTATGAATAAACCGCTGAAAGTTTTATTCTTTATTGACCGTCTGCGTTTAGGCGGAATACAGATTCTCGCTAAAGATATTCTGCTTCATAACGACCGCAACAGAATGATTATAGACATACTCAATCTGGACGACGGCATTGACTATCCTTTGAAAAAAGAAATAGAGGGTATGGGAGTGAGAGTGTTTCAGCTGAAAGGAATATGGCTGCATACACCTCTTGATTTCTTTGCTTATTGGAAGGCGGTGGATAAGTTCTTTGAACAGCATCGAGATTATGATGTTTTGCATGTGCATTCGGGACCTAAAAACAGTTTCATCTTGAAAGCGGCAAAGAAATGGGGCATACTAGTAAGGGTGGCGCACTCGCACAACACGGGGTTTCAGTCAAAAAATCCGATGTCCATTATGCTGGGCAACCTGCTGAAAGGGCCAATGAAGAGATATGCAACCCATGTTGTGGGCTGTTCGAAAATGGCGTGTGAGTGGATGTTTGGGAAAGGATGTGTAGAAAGAGGCGAGGCAAAAATCATTCTCAATGCTATAAACTGCGACCTTTTTATCTACAAGGAGAATGTACGCAATGAAGTCCGCAAAGAACTTGGATTGGAAAACAAGTTTGTACTTGGGCATGTGGGACGGTTTGAGACTCAAAAAAACCATTCGTTCTTGCTTGATATTTTTGCCGAAGTGAGCAAAAAGAGAGATGACGCTTGCCTTGTATTGATAGGCATTGGCAGCCTTATGGACAGAATGAAACGGAAGGCTGAAGCATTAGGCATTGCTGATAAGGTTATGTTTCTTGGTTTCAGAAGTGACAGGGAGAGAATTATGCAGGCGATGGACACATTTGTGTTCCCCTCTCTGCATGAAGGATTGAGCGTGGTGTTGATAGAAGCGCAGGCAAGCGGAATGCCCGTGTTTGTATCGGATACTACCACTACCGAAGTTAGTTATTCTCCCTATATTAAGTTCCTCTCTCTTGGACAGAGTGCTGAAATATGGGCGGAAGAAATAGTGTCTTGTGGCTCGGTTAAACGCAAAAACATGAAAGATGAAATCAAAAAGACTGGGTTTGAAATCCATGAAATGATAGACAATTTGTACAGGCTTTATACCACATTATAAACAAACGCTATGAAAATCCTTCATATAGGTCAGATGATAGGTGGACTTGATGTATATATCAGGAACACGATTATGTATTCTGAATGTGTAAATGAGTATATCATTGTTCATGGGAAAGACGATAACAATTCTCCTGTAGAGAAAGACGGGAAGGTTGTGAAAGAGTACAAAACAAGTCTTTGCAGGGAGTTAAATATCTGGAAAGATGCGAAATCCGTTATTCAAGCATTAAAAATTGTCTTACAGGAGCAGCCAGACCTCATTCACTGCCATAGTGCCAAAGGAGGATGTGTAGGACGTGTTGTTGGATTTATTACCCGTGTTCCCACATTCTATACACCACATGCGTTTTCTTTCTTATGCACCCAGTCGCGCCTTAAAAGAACGTTATATTTGTTCATAGAACGGATGACACGTCTAAATGCACATCTTTTGGCCTGCTCAGAATCAGAACTCATGCTTGGAAAAGATTTTGTTCATTATAAGGATGATATGGCTCATGTATGGAGTAATGCTATTCCTGATTTATCCCCAAATATAAAGCAAGAAGAAGTGAAACAAAACAATTATTTTTGTTTTATAGGCAGACCTTCATATCAGAAAAATCCTTATTTTTTTGTGAATGTTGCGAAAGATGTGCATGAACGCCACCCTGATATTAGCATCCTTTTGCTTGGAGTTGGATATCACTCTCCCGACATTGAAAATATGAAAGCAATGATTTCAAAATATGGTTTGGATACTGTGGTAAAGATTATACCATGGCTTAATCATACAGAAGTATTGAAGTATATAAAGAATACGCTTTTTTATCTGACAGTTGCACGATACGAAGGGCTCCCACTGGCAGTTCTTGAGGCAATGTCATTCGGCAAATGTATCATTGCTTCCGATGTTCTCGGAAACAAAGATTGTGTGAAAGATATGTACAACGGAAGGTTACTTCCTTTAGAAAAGACAATTTTTGTAGAAACGATCTGTAATTTAATTGAAAACAAAGAGCTTATGCACAGGTATGGGAATAATTCACGCAAACTCTTTGAAGAAAGATTCTTGATTACTAAAAGGATAAAAGAATTAGATGTAATATATAAATCGCTATTACGAATTACCAAAAGGTATTAATTTCAGAAGAGAAGTGAAAAAAATATTTGATAGGTAATATCTTTTTGGGGTAATATTATGAAGGATAGGTATGGCAAATAGAAACAACCAGACAAATGTGTTCATCAAATGGGCTGTGATTGCGGGCGACCTGTTGCTGCTTAATGCGCTGATGGTCATGTTTAGGATATGGAATCCATATCTACAGACGTGGAGTACAGATCGGCTTACGGTGTTGTGGGTGATGTGCAACTTGGCCATGATTATCGCCCAATGTAAGTACAGTACTATCATCCATCTGCGCATTATATCGGGAGGGGACATCCTTCAGAGGGTGTTCAGACTGACTGTTATACAAACGGTTATTGCCTATATGGTAATGAAGGCAATCAATGTGAACCAGTCCGTAGGCTGGCTCTTGTTGGAGATTGGTTTATGCCAAATGATAGTAACAGTCGTTGCACGGATAGTTGAGCGTTATGCCATCACACGTATGCGCCAGAAGGGCAGGAATGTGAGAACAGCCGTATTCGTGGGTGTCGACCCTGAACTGCTGACACTCTACAATCGGTTGCAGAAAAATCCCACTTATGGGTATCAGATAACTGGCTATTATGCCGACGAGGAGATGCCGCCTGCACAAAAAGGAGATGGATATACGGGATTCCCTCGTCTTGGCTCGTTGCAGGAACTGATGGATGCCGTTAGAAACGATGGGCAGATAGACTTGGGCGATGAAGTGTATGTCTGCTTGTCGAGGCATGATGGAGAAACGCTGAGAGTTTTGGCAGACTATTGTGACCAGCATCTTGTGCGCTTTTATTTCGTGCCGAAATCGGTGGAGAGTATCGGAATGAGGCTAAAGCGTAAACTATTCGATGATATAGAAATGTTCACGACACATGAAATACCATTGGAGGACTCGCTCTGCAAAGTGGTTAAACGAGTGTTTGATATTGCAGTATCTTTTATTGCCTTGTTATGTATGCTTCCTATAATGCCCATAGTGGCACTTGTCATACTGATACAGAGTCCAGGGCCAGTCTTTTTCCGCCAAACAAGGACGGGTGGCAATGGAAAAGACTTTATCTGCTACAAGTTCAGGTCAATGCACGTCAATAAAGATGCGGACAAAGTACAGGCAACGGAAAATGATCCGAGGAAGTTTCCTTTTGGCGATATAATGAGAAAATACAATATTGATGAACTGCCACAGTTCTGGAACGTGCTGAAAGGTGACATGTCGGTGGTGGGACCGAGGCCTCATATGCTGTATCACACCGAATTGTATAAAAAGCAGATAGGGAAATACATGGTGCGCCATTTCGTGAAACCGGGTATCACTGGCTGGGCGCAGGTAACAGGATTTCGTGGAGAGACGAAAGAGTTGTGGCAGATGGAGGAACGGGTAAGGCGTGATATCTGGTACATAGAGAATTGGAGTATATGGCTCGACCTGCGTATCATGTGGATGACTCTTAAATCGACTGTAGGCCATGACAAACATGCATATTGAGACTGGCAACACCCACGGATTTATCATATACCGCTAATATTTGTAGGGAAGGAGTAGAAATGTTCGCATGCAATGGCATCCATTTTAAGGAAACCATTGCATGCGATTTTTTTTGAACTATTGTTTTTTTGTTACAGTGATTTCAGTATGAGGCTGTTTGCCTTGTCCACGACAGAAGTATCCAGTGAAGCAAGGTAGATGCGCGTCGTGTTCTCTGAATTATGACCCATAGCCTCGCTGATAGTGGAGATGGAGATGTTTTTGCTCTTGGCGATGCTTGCCCATGCGTGGCGAGCCACATAGCAGGTTAGTGGCGCTGGTACCCCCAGTTGCTCTCCCAGCAATTTGAGTTTCGTGTTCACAAGATATGTTGCGCTTTTGTACTGCCGGCGCTCGCTCACGTCCACATTCTTGATTATGGGCAGAAGGTACGGAGTGTCGGATGTATCATACTTTTCCACAATGTCCTGCATCTCCTTCTCCCACTTGATGAACAACTGCTGGTTTGTCTTTGAGCGACGGTAAGACAACACGCCGTTCTGTAGGTCTTTCTTCTTCAAAAACGCCATGTCCACAAAACTCATGCCTCGGGTGTAGAAGGAGAACATGAAGATGTCGCGTGCATAGTCCATTAGGGGCTGGGCTGACAAATCCAGATCCTTTATCTGGCGGATTACTTTCAGGGGGACTGCACGCTTCACCGTTTTGCCGATGCCCGTATAGACGTGCTTGAACGGATTGCACTGGACGACCAGTTCTTTCTCTACCGCCCTGTTGTAGATTGCTCTGAGGTTGCGCATGTAATAGGAGGTTGTGTTGGGGCATAGCCTCAGTTTCTTCAGGTAGTTCTCATACCTCACTATTAGGCAGGAGTCAATGTCGTCCAATGTCACTTCTTCCTCTCCGCAAAAACGCAGGAAACTGTTCAGCGTCGTGGCGTAAGTGTCTGCCGTGCAGTCCTTGCCGATATGCCGCAGCAGACTGATGAGGCTGGTGGCAAATGCTACAAAACTGCCTTGTTCGGACGAGGCGCTGTACTGCTGTACGATTGCGTCAGCGGTGTATGGATGTCCGAGACGGTCAAGTCGGGCTATGATTTTTAGTAGGCGAGAGAGATCTCTCGACATGGAGCCTTTCAATGAAATAAGGTAATGCCGCCGGCTGTCATCTTCGCTGTCAGGCAGAAGCACCTCAGAATGGGAACTGTTCCATTCGTGGGGATATATCTTATACCCTGTTGGTATCTGCCTCGCTAACCGGTGGTGAATCACTTGATAGAATAACTTGCCTTCTTTTCCAGTGACGGAAGAAGGGCGAAACTTAATTTTTACTGTTGCCATGTCTTGATAGTATTAAACATTGGTTTTACCTTTATTCCTTTGTTCTGTACAATATATTACAAATGTTGAATATCTTGGCAAACCCACAGTTTCGTCATCTTCATGTCACATCTTTTCATCTTTTGAATGATGCATTAGTGTTATTGGAAATTTATCGTCACTTTTGAATAACCCTCTATAATCCAATATGGCTGTTTTTTTGTTTTTTTCAATGGCGATAATGGCCAGAAGAGATTTGCATGTAAAAGAATTGCTGGGGCAAACGGCGGAGCGGAAGGGAAATGCCACCGCCGCATTCTGTGTCAGCATGAAATTCTCGTTGGCTCGATAGCACATCCCCCCATAAATAAAAAGATGGTTTGTCTGCCGTGCAGACAAACAACGGCTACCCTCAAAAGATGATAGCCGTGGAGTGAACTAGTGGGTAGCCGCTGAGGGAGATAATCTGCATTGGCTGACTATTATAATTTGTCACGGCTGACTATTGTAATCG
>JAFLUT010000043.1 GCA_022508665.1 Prevotellaceae bacterium
CAGTTGGTAGAGCATTGGCTTCCCAAGCCGAGGGTCGCGGGTTCGAGTCCCGTCTGCCGCTCAATCGAGAAGTTCGTTTTGGAAGAAATCCTTTTTCCCCCTTTTGTTGTTTTATGTTGTTGATGACTCTGATAATCGTAGCCGTGTTGTGCTGCGGATTTTTTCTTATGAGTACGGAGCAGGCGCATCACATCAATCGTGCCGCTGTGGCTATGGTGTGCGGAGTTATTGCGTGGGTGATATATCTGCTGAATGGGTATGGTTTTGTGCAGTTGATGCACGGTGATGAATACCGTGAATTTCTTGCAGGGGCGGCATCGACGGGAACGAGCGTGAAGTATTTTGTGGCTGAGCATGTTATAACGAAGTATATATCCGAAGCATGCTCGGTTATTCTTTTTCTGATAGCGACTAATACAATTCTTGAAGTGCTGCACAACAACGGCGTGTTCGACTCGCTGCTGTATTGGTTGCGGATGCGCAATAGCCGTGCTTTTCTGTGGACAATATCGCTGCTTACATTTGCAATATCTGCCAATGTGGATAACCTCACTACGGTGGTGCTGATGATGAGCCTGATGACGCAGATTGTGAGCAATCATTATCAGCGCATCATCTATGCTTGCACAATACTTGTGTCCGCTAGCCTTGGGGGATGCTTCACGGTGATTGGCGACATGACATCGCTGATGCTGTGGGTGCGTGAGTTTGTCACTCCTTCGGCATACGCGGCAGGGTTGTTTTTGCCTTCGTTTGCAAGCCTTTGTGTGTTCAACCTGCTGATAGGCATGAAGTTGCACGGGCGGGTAGAGATATATTCGGCATTGTCACGCTTTCATGGCGACGACTCGTCGTTGGCATCATGGCAGAAGATTATGCTGCTCGTGTTGGGTATTGTGGGGTTGTGGTTCATTCCGTCGTTCCATTACATTACAAAGTTGCCTCCGTTCCTCGGTTCGCTGTCGGTGCTTGCTCTCATTTGGGCAGTGGAAGGGTTGTGCAATCTCGAAAGAAACGGAAATGTGCTGTTTGTGCAGAGGCATTATTTCAGAACTACGGAGTTTGTGGGGATGAGGCTCATTCTTTATTTTATCGGCATTTCGCTCTGCATGGGCGCTTTGGTTGAGTGCGGAGCGTTGGATTTTGTGGGCAATTGGTTGGAGAGCAATATAAACAATGTGTATATATATGGTGGGGTATTAGGTCTGCTGTCGTCGGTGCTTGACAATGTTCCGCTGATGATGTTGGGCATGAACCTGTTTCAGTTTGACCCTGTTGATGCCGCTTCTCCTTTTGCGCTTAACGGAATATATTGGCAGTTGCTGTCATTCTGCTGTGCTTTCGGAGGAAGTTTGCTGTTCATCGGCACAATGGCAGGACAAGCGCTGCTTGAGGTGGAGAAGATACGTTTCAAGTGGTATATCCGCCATTATTTGTGGAGAGCGCTTGTGGCGTGGATTGTGGGCATTGGAGTGTTTTGGCTTACGCATTGATGATATAGGGGTGATAGAGAATATAGAGATGTCATAGAAATTTATAGATTTTAGGAAGAAAAAAGAGTAATAGATATGTCGAAAATAAACTGTATAGGTATTCTCACATCGGGAGGCGACTCTCCGGGGATGAATGCGGCAATTCGTGCGGTGACACGTTCCGCTATATGCAAAGGATTTACCGTGAAGGGTATTTACCGTGGATATGACGGATTGGTGAATGGCGAGGTAAAGGAGTTCACTACGGAAAGCGTGAGCAACATAATCGCTCGTGGCGGAACAATTTTGAAGAGCGCACGCAGCATGAGTTTCATGACATCCGAGGGTCGCGAGAAGGCATACGAGACGATGCAGAAGGAAGGCATCGATGCGCTTGTAGTGATTGGCGGAAACGGCTCGTTGACTGGTGCGAGAATTTTTGCGCAGGAGTTCGATGTGCCTTGCATAGGTCTGCCGGGAACGATTGACAACGACCTTTACGGCACGGACTTGACCATTGGCTATGACACCACTCTCAACACCATTGTGGAGTGTGTGGACAAGATACGAGACACGGCAAATTCTCATGAGCGCATCTTCTTTGTCGAAGTTATGGGACGCGATGCCGGCTTCTTGGCACAAAACAGCGCCATTGCAAGCGGTGCAGAGGCGGCAATCATTCCGGAGGACAGCACCGATGCCGACCAGTTGGAGCATTTCATTGGTCGTGGCATACGAAAGAGCAAGAACTCGAGCATTGTCATCGTGAGCGAAAGCCCTAAGTGCGGCGCTATGTTCTATGCCGACAGAGTGAAGAAGGAATATCCTCAGTATGATGTGCGTGTGTCCATTCTCGGACACTTGCAGCGAGGCGGTTCTCCGTCAGCGCGCGACCGCATCCTTGCAAGCCGACTTGGTGCTGGTGCTATTGATGCCATTCTCGACGGCCAGAGAAACGTGATGATAGGCATTAGGAACGACGAGGTTGTGTATGTGCCGTTCACCGATGCGATACGCTCTGACAAGGCGATGAACAAGTCGCTCATAAGGGTGCTTGACGAACTTTCGATATAGTATAAAAGGTTAGAGGTGAGAGGTTAGTGGTTATTTACATGCCTCTCGCCTCTCACCTTCTGCCTCTCGCCTTTTATCTTTTCATGAAAAATCTTCTCATCATATTAGGTCCTACTGCATGCGGAAAAACAGAGTTTGCCGCACGTTTGGCGTATGACATCGACGGAGAGATAATCAGTGCCGACAGCCGTCAGGTGTATCGTGGCATGGACATCGGCACGGGGAAAGATTTGGCTGATTATCACGTGAATGGCAGGGACATACCTTATCATCTGATAGACATTGCCGATGCCGGCACACGATACAACGTGTATGAATGGCAACGTGGATTTCTCGATGCATACGAGGACATTGAGGGAAGAGGCAAAACACCCATTCTGTGTGGAGGCACGGGGATGTACATCGAGAGCGTTGTGAAGGCTTACGAGTTTGACGGAAGGCAATTTCCCGATTTCCATTCGCTCATCGTCGGGCTTGACATAAGCCGTGAACTTCGCAGAGAGAAGATAAGCCGACGGCTGCTCACTCGTCTTGACGAAGGCATGGTGGACGAGGTGAAAGGGCTGCTGGAGAAAGGTGTGCCTGCCGAAAGGCTCATACGCTACGGGCTTGAATATAAGTATGTCACGTTGTATCTGTTAGGCGAGTTGCCGTATGATGAAATGGTGCGGTTACTGGAGATTGCGATACATCAGTTCGCAAAACGGCAGATGACGTGGTTTCGTGGCATGGAGGAGAGGCGAGGAATTGACATCCATTGGCTCAGTGTTGACATGCCAATAGAGGAACGTATAGAACAAGTGAAAAAGTTATGGATGAAGCAAACCGCATAGGCGTAATATACAGCCCTCACGCAGGATTGGACCACTCGCACAAGCGCTGGACGCTCATGAGGAAGTACATGGAGCAGAAGGGCATGAGGTATGACTTCGTGCAGTCGGAGAATTTCGGCTCTGTGGAGAGGCTGGTGGCTATGATGTGCGACAACGGATACAGCACCATAGCCATAGTGGGCGGAGACGGCTCGCTCAACAGTGCCGTCAATGCCATAATGCAGCGCCGCGACTCCCTGCCCGACAACTTTGCCTTTGCTATCATTCCCAACGGGATAGGCAACGACTTCTCACGCTTCTGGGGGGTGTCGGTGGACGACTACAAGCAGGTCATCGACGGCATCATTGCACGGAACGTGCGCAAGGTGGACGTGGCTTGTTGCAGATACATGGACGACGGCATCCCTCAACGCAGGTACTTCCTCAACAGCCTTAATATAGGGCTTGGCGCTCGCCTCATAAAGACCACCAACGACGCATTGCGCATTGTCGGGTCGAGAAGATTGTCAGCCATACCAGTCATTCTGAGCAATATCTTTGAGCGCAAGCAGTTCAAACTCGCGTTGCAGATAGACACGGAGGTGATAGAGGGCGACTACATGTCGGTGTGCATAGGCAACTGCCACGGTTACGGACAAACGCCAAATGCCGTGCCATACAACGGAATGCTTGATGTGTCGCTCATCACTCGCCCCAAATGGTGGCAACTGTTCGAGGGCTTTTGGCTGCTTGGCAAAGGGCGTTTCCTCAACTACAAAAACGTGCATCCTCATCGTGCGCAGCAGATAGAGGTGAACGGCATAGACAAAGCCCTCGTGTCACTCGACGGCATGGTGTTGCCGACAAAGAACCCTACGCCCATGAGGATAACTATAGAGCCAGAGGCTTTGAATTTTATTGTTCCTATTTTAGACTGATTGGCAACAAACGCAACATTTAGACTGAGGCTGGCAACAAATGGCAACAAATCGATTTGTTGCCATGCTGTTAGATTGTGTGACGGCAAACAGCGCATCACTGTTTTGAAGAACGGTTTATCACTGTTTCGATGAACGGTTTATCGATGTTTCGATAAACGGTGTGTCTGTAATGCGATGAACAGTGTTCCGCTGTGGACACAAAGGCTGATGCGATGCTTCCCTTATCCGATTTTGTTTATTTTTTCAAGGCTTTCGCTATCAATAATCTTTATTTTCTTGCCGTCGATAGCAATGATTTTCTCTTGTGCGAAAGCGGAGAGAGTGCGTATGGCGTTTGAGGTCGTCATGTTCGACATGTTGGCAAGGTCTTCGCGAGAGAGGTAAATGGATAGTGTTGCGCCGTCTTCCTCCAGTCCGTAATTGTCACGCAGGAAGATGAGCGACTCGGCGAGGCGACCTCTGATGTGCTTCTGCGTGAGGTTTACGGTGCGTTGGTCTGAATTGCCTAACTCTACGGAAAGCAGCCTTATGAAAAACAAAGCCAACTGATTGTTGGTCATCATCCACTTCTCCATTAGTTCGTTGGGGAAGTAGCATACGGTGCTTGCCTCGAATGCGGCGGCAGAGGTGACATAATTCTGGTTGGAGAAATAGGCGCGATAGCCGAAATACTCCACAGGCTTTACCACACGGATGATTTGTGTGCGGCCTCCTATGCCATCCTTGTATATTTTCACTTTTCCGCTGATGAGGCAATGGAACATCTGCGGCACTTCACCGTCTTGATAAAGCACCTCGTTCTTCTTGAATTGTTGTACAGAAATGTTTTCTTTGAGTTCAATCTGCTGCTCGGGTGTCAGCAATTGGATTATATCTTTTAGGCTTTCAATGATGTTTGCCAAAACCTTTGCCTCTTTCTTTCTCATTGCCTCTTTGATGTCTCTTTACCTTTTCTTTCTCGTCGTTTTGTGGCTGTCTCTCTGTCTTGTCTTTGTCGTTTTGTGGCAGCCTCTTTGCCTTTTTGTGTGCAAAGTTACGCACAACTTGCAAAACGAGCAAGGTTTTTCGCTGATTTTCTGCTTTTCAACATGTTTTTGAATGGTTGCCGGTTGCCATTTTAACTTTTTTTGAAAAAAAATCCATAATGCCTTGCAGATACGAGAAAAAATCACTAATTTTGAAAATCCTAAATAGCAATCTTTACAGAAACTATACCTTAAAATAAAACAATGAGTTATTTACGTTTTGACAAAACCCTGATGTCCAATTTGCAGGAGTCTCTTCCAAAGGAGATTTTGCGAACAAACAAGTCAGGTGCGTATTCATGCTCGTCAATCGTTGACTGCAATACGCGTAAATATCACGGCTTGTTGGTTGTTCCTGTTCCAGAACTTGATGACGAGAACCATGTGCTGCTGTCGTCGCTCGACGAGACGGTCATTCAGCATGGCGCCGAGTTCAACCTCGGTCTTCACAAGTATGCGGGCAACGTGTATAGCCCTAACGGACACAAGTACATCCGTGCCTGCGAGTGGGAGAAACTGCCGACAACGATTTACCGTGTGGGAGGTGTCATCCTGAAGAAGGAGAAAGTGTTTCAGCACTTTGAGAACCGCATCCTCATTCGTTACACGCTGCTCGATGCTCATTCCGTGACGACGCTTCGTCTTCGTCCGTTCCTCGCTTTCAGAAGCGTGTCGGCATGCACTCACGAAAATGCCGATGCAAGCAGAGATTATGAGGTTATCGACAATGGCATCAAGACTCGCATGTATCCTGCTTATCCCGAACTGATGATGCAGTTGAACAAGAAAAACGAGTTTGTTTATCAGCCAAACTGGTATCATGGCATCGAGTATCAGAAGGAGCAGGAGATGGGATATGAGGGAACGGAAGACCTCTATGTTCCGGGATATTTTGAGTTCAATATAAAGAAAGGCGAGAGCGTTGTCTTCGCGGCTGGTGTCAACGAGTTGAAGTCAAGCCAGTTGAAGAAGATTTTTGACTACGAATATGATGTTCACGTGCCTCGCACAAACTTCCAGTCTTGCCTCGTCAATGCCGCTCATCAGTTCCACTATGAGAAGGACGGCGAAAACTACATCATCGCTGGCTATCCGTGGTTCAAGTGCCGCGCAAGAGATATGTTTGTCTCTCTGCCGGGATTGACACTCGCCATCGACGAAGTGGAATATTACGAGAAGGCGATGAAGACTGCCGAAAAGGCTATCAACGATTTTATTGCCGGCAAGAAATCGAGCGTGAAGATGTATGAAATGGACAAGCCAGATGTTCTTCTGTG
Organism: Prevotellaceae bacterium; assembly: GCA_022508665.1. Lineage (GTDB taxonomy): Bacteria > Bacteroidota > Bacteroidia > Bacteroidales > Bacteroidaceae > Minthosoma. The sequence continues at coordinate 6,602 of JAFLUT010000043.1, forward strand.
GGCGGTGTGGTGTGTTCAGCAATACTCTCGCTTGGTAAGCCCTCAATTGGCGGCTGAGAAGTATGGCAAACTTGTTAATAATATAGTTAAATATGTGGGTGCCGCCAAGCATCCGAACCTTTTGCAGCACGAAAACGGACTTTTATATACTAATGGTCGTGAGCATGCTGTGACATGGATGAACTCTGAAATCAACGGCTATCCTGTTGTGCCACGCTCTGGTTATATCGTGGAAATCAACGCTTTGTGGTATAACGCCTTGATGTTCAACGCCGAACTGCTCGACTTGGCAGGAAAGAATGCTGATGCGGAGAAATGCAGAAAGCAAGCGGAGGTGACTGGCAAGTCATTCAAAGAGACGTTCTTGAATGAGCATGGTTATCTGCTCGACTACATCGACGAAGGCTTCATTTCGTGGTCAGTGCGTCCTAACATGCTGATTGCTTCGTCATTAGAATATACTCCTTTGACAAAGCCAGAATGTAAACGCATTCTTGATATTTGTACTAAGGAATTGCTTACCCCTAAGGGCATGCGTTCACTCTCTCCAAAGTCGGGAGGCTACAACCCTATCTACGCAGGTGGACAGGTGCAGCGCGATGCGGCATACCATCAAGGCACTGTGTGGCCATGGCTGTCGGGCTTCTATTTGGAGACTTGCATGAAGGTGTTCAATCGCAGTGCCTTCTCGTGGGTTGACCGCTGTTTCATTGGTCTTGAAGAGGAAATGAACTACCACTGCATCGGCACTCTTCCAGAGTTGTTTGACGGCAATCCACCGTTCCACGGACGTGGCGCTCTCTCGTTTGCAATGAACGTGGCGGCAGTATTGCGTGTGAACAAGGTGCTGGAGAAGTTCTATAATTATTAAGTAAGGAGGACAAAGGAATATGAAAGTTTTAATGTTTGGATGGGAGTTTCCCCCAAAAATCTATGGCGGACTTGCAGTCGCTTCCTATGGTATCACCAAAGGAATGGTTGAGGGTCAGCCAGATGCTGAGATTACCTTCTGCCTCCCCAAGCCATGTGGAGAGGAAGAGAGATTTCTGAAAATCATCGGCATGAACCAAGTGCCAATCGTGTATCGTGGGCATGACTACGACTATGTGAAGAGCCGTGTGCCTAACTACATGACACCCGAAGATTACTACCGTTTCCGCGACCATATCTATGCAGATTTCTCTTACATGAATGTCAACGACATGGGATGTATGGAGTTCGCTGGTGGCTATCCGGGCAATCTGCACGATGAAATCAACAACTTTTCTATCATAGCAGGTGTTGTGGCACGTTCAGAGCAGTTTGACATCATCCACGCTCACGACTGGCTCACTTATCCTGCAGGTGTTCATGCCAAGTTGGTGAGCGGAAAGCCACTCTGCATTCACGTTCACGCAACAGACTTCGACCGCTCTCGTGGCAAGGTGAATCCAACGGTATATTCTATCGAAAAGAACGGTATGGATCATGCCGACTGCATCATGTGCGTGTCGGAACTGACGAGGCAGACGGTCATTCGTGAGTATCACCAAGACCCACGCAAGTGCTTCGCTATGCACAATGCCGTTTATCCATTGCCACAGGAATACCTTGACATTCCGCGTGTTGACCACGGCAAGGAGAAGGTGGTTACTTTCCTCGGGCGTATCACCATGCAGAAAGGCCCAGAGTATTTCATTGAGGCTGCCGACCTTGTTTGTCAGCGTTCAAAGAACATCCGTTTCTGCTTCGCTGGTTCGGGCGACAAGTATTGGGAAATGGTTGACCTCGCTGCTGCAAAGGGCATCGCCGATCGTGTCCACTTCCCCGGTTTCCAACGAGGGAAAGAGGTGTACGAATGCTACAAGGCGAGCGATGTGTTCGTCATGCCGTCCGTTTCTGAACCTTTCGGTATCGCACCGCTCGAAGCGATGCAATGCGGCACACCGTCAATCATCTCCAAGCAGTCGGGATGTGGCGAAATTCTCGATAAAGTCATCAAGGTTGACTATTGGGACATCAACGCCATGGCAGACGCTATATATTCATTATGTACAAACGAAGGATTGCACCAGTACCTGCGTGAAGAAGGACTCAAAGAGGTTGCCGAAATCACTTGGGTGAAAGTGGGACATCGCATCCGTGCTTTGTATGACAAGTGCATATATGAGGGAGGTTTCTTACATTAAAAAATAATCTTATAATATATTTATAAAATCATGAAAAAGATTTGCCTTTATTTTGAGATACATCAGATAATACACCTTAAAAGGTATCGCTTCTTCGACATTGGTCGCGACCACTACTACTATGACGACTATGAGAACGAGCGTTCTATCAACGATATAGCAGAACGCAGTTATGTACCTGCATTGCAGACACTTATACAGATGTGCAAGGAGCATCCTGAGTTCAAGGTAGCGTTCTCCCTCTCTGGTTGCGGACTTGAGCAGTTGGAGTTCCACGCTCCTCACGTCATCGACCTCTTGCAAGAACTCAATGCCACAGGACAAGTGGAGTTCCTTTGCGAGCCATACAGCCACGGTCTTGCATCACTCGCCAACGAAGAAAGTTTCGCTGCCGAAGTGAAGCACATGAGCGACACGATATATAACCTCTTCGGCAAGCGTCCAACCGTCTTCCGCAACTCATCCCTCATCTACAACGATGACATCGGCGCACAAGTGGCTGCGATGGGTTTCAAGGGAATGATAACAGAAGGCGCAAAGCAGGTTCTCGGCTGGAAGTCACCACATTATGTATATAACTGTGCAAGCGACCCACGCCTCAAACTGCTTCTCCGTGACATCAAACTCTCGGAGGACATCACCGAAAGGTTCGCACGCCAAGACTGGTCAGAATATCCTCTCTATGCCGACACATGGCTCGACTGGATTGCCAACACTCCCGAAGGCGAGGACGTCATCAACATCTTCGGCGAACTTGTCACATTCGGCATCCTTCAGCCGCTTGAAAGCAACATCCTTGATTTCCTCAAAGCCATTCCTGTCCTTGCAAAAGAGCGTGGCATCGGTTTCGCACTCCCATCAGAACTGTGCGAGGAAAAGGGTGTTGGCCCTATCGAAGTGCCATACAACATCTCATGGGTGGACGAAGAGCGTGACACCTCATGCTGGCTCGGCAACGTGATGCAGCGCGAGGCATTCAACAAACTCTACAGCATCGCAGAGCGTGTGCGCATATCGGGCGACCGCCGCATCCAAAAGGACTGGGATTCGCTGCAAGCATCCAACAACTTCCGCTTCATGAACACCAAGCCCGGTTATCAATACCGTGGCATCTACGACAGCCCATACGATGCTTTCACCAACTACATGAACATCCTCGGCGACTTCATCGCTCGTGTCAATAGCCTCTACGGCGGTGCCGACAACGAAGAAATCGACGGCCTCATCACCATGATTAAGAACCAAGGCGACGAAATCGAAGCCAAGGACAAGGAGATTGAACGTCTGCGCAAGCAATTGGAGGCGCTAAATCCAGCAGAAGCAACAACAAAAGCAGCATCGAAGGCAACAAAGACTCCTGCAAAGAAAGCTGCTCCTGCAAAGAAGTGCGCCACGAAAAAAGCCGCTGACAAGCCAGTAGCAGAAGAACCTGCCAAGCCTGCAAAAGCAGAGGCAAAACCTAAAAGAACTGCAACAAAGAAAAAGTAAGCATATCAAACAAAGACAAACAAGAAAAGAACATCGTTTATCACGGTGTTCTCTTTTTGTTATCTAACACATATCTCAAAAAACATAGAGTTTCTTATCTGAGAAATAAAACTCTTATAATATATCAGTAATGTTTGAAAAAATCTTTGTATCTTTGTATTTACATTCATTCCTATAATAAAGGAATACGAAAAACATACTTGTATATGAAAGAGATTTTGCCTCCTTCGGAGTTAATCATCAATGAAGACGGTTCTATATTTCATCTGCACATTCGTCCTGAACAACTTGCAGACAGGGTAATTCTTGTTGGCGACCCAGAGAGAGTTTCTACCATTGCGTCACACTTTGACAGTAAGGAGCATGACACCTCCAGCAGGGAGTTTCACAGCATTACAGGTACTTATCAAGGTAAACGCATCACGGTATTGTCCACAGGAATAGGATGCGACAACATTGACATTGTGATGAATGAACTTGACGCTCTCGCTAACATTGATTTCCAATCTCGCACAGAGAAAGAAGAACACCGCACGCTAAACATTGTCCGCATTGGCACATGTGGAGGATTGCAACCGTTCACTCCCACTGGCACTTTCATTGCCTCTGTTAAAAGTATTGGTTTTGATGGCTTACTGAACTATTACGCAGGACGTAATGACGTGTGTGACCTTGAACTGGAAAAAGCCTTTACTCAACACATGGATTGGTCTCCACTCAAAGGGTGTCCGTATGTAGCCGTTGCCAATAAAGAAATTGTTGACCAAATAGCAAAGGATGACATGGTGCGAGGCATAACTATTGCATGCGGTGGCTTTTATGGACCACAAGGTCGCCAACTGAGGCTTCAAATACAAGACCCAACACAAAACTCAAAAGTAGAAGCATTCAGATATGTTGAGCCGAAAACACATCAAGAACTTAAAATATGCAACTTTGAAATGGAATCATCGGCAATTGCAGGATTAAGTTCTCTTCTTGGCCACCGTGCCATGACCTGCTGCATGGTGATAGCCAATCGATATACACAGGAAATGAACACTGAATACAAAAACACGATAGATACACTCATTCAAAAAGTCCTTGACAGAATCTGATGCAAAGCGACACAATATGCGCATTGGCAACACCTACTGGCGGCGCAATAGGAATCGTCAGAATTTCAGGAGAACAAACTCTTGATATTCTTTCTAAAATATTCTCCAAAGAGTTGAGGGAAGCCAAACCCAATACCATACATCACGGCTACATCAAAACAGCATCAGGAGAAACCATTGACGAAGTGCTTGTCAGCATTTTCCGCTCTCCACACTCTTACACAGGTGAGGACTCAGCAGAAATCAGTTGCCATGGTTCTCGCTATATATTAAATAATGTGTTGGAACTGCTCGTGGCAAATGGATGCCGCATGGCAAATCCCGGCGAATATACCCAACGAGCATACCTCAACGGCAAACTCGATTTGAGCCAAGCAGAAGCAGTTGCCGACCTTATAGCATCAACAAACAAGGCTACTCATCAAATGGCAATGGGGCAATTGAGAGGTCATTTCTCATCAGAATTGTCACTGCTGAGAGAACAACTGCTAAGACTAACCTCATTGCTCGAACTGGAACTTGACTTTTCTGAACACGAAGACATTGAATTTGCTGACCGCACAGAATTGTCCACTCTTGCACAAACAATTGATACCCGAATTACTACCCTCTCCCATTCTTTCGAAACAGGACAAGCGATAAAACAAGGCATTCCAGTAGCCATTGTAGGTAAAACCAATGCTGGGAAAAGCACACTCTTGAATTGTCTTATTCACGACGAGCGAGCAATCGTTTCAGACATTCATGGCACTACACGTGATACGATAGAAGATTTTATTGACATCAACGGCGTAACATTCCGCCTCATCGATACAGCAGGATTACGACAGACAACTGATGCAATAGAGCAAATAGGCATACAACGTACTCATGCAGCCATAGAAAAGTCTCGTATCATACTATGGCTTGTTGATGCTGAACCCACAGATGAGGAAATTAAAAATATAGCCGAACGGAGTAACGATAAATCACTCATTATTGCTCTAACAAAATCCGACTTATCCACTCATCATAATGAACTGCTGACTATTTTACACAAACATCCAACCCTCCAATCAACTCCTATCATACCTATCTCTGCAAAAACAGGGCATAACATAAAACAACTCGAACAAACAATATACAACGCAGCCAACCTCCCCACCCTAACCGAAACAGACGTAATTGTCAACAATGCCAGACATTACCACTCTCTATTAACGGCTCACGAAAACATCCAACTGGTCATAGAAGGCCTTAACAACAATTTAAGCGGAGACCTCATAGCAGAAGACCTCCGCATCGTTCTTTCCGACCTCGCAAATATCACAGGAGATGGTCAAATAACTCCAAAAGAAACATTGAACAATATCTTTTCCTTGTTTTGCGTGGGCAAATAAAATATGTTATGAAGTTTCTAACAAATTGTTAGATTATTCATTGCAACCAATGTTGCTTAACACCTCGTCTATCTCATCTTTCCATTCCGTGACAGGTGGTGCGACAACTTTTCCTTCATTGGTTTTAGACACATTAGCATGAATTGTGTTAAACCCAAGTGCTGCGGCCGCTTGAATGTTTTGTGTAGAATCATCAATGAATAGGCACTCAGAAGCATCCGCACCAATTTCTTCCAAAACTTTAAGATATATCTCATCGTTAGGTTTGGCGAGGTGCATTTCTTGAGACAAAAACACTTTGTCAAAGTGTTTGCCGACTTGCTCCATACCTCCAAAACAACGTTTCACAATGTCCTGCCAATGGGCTTCATTTGTGTTGGAAAGCATATAAGTATTATAACCTCTCTGCCTCAGTTGCAGTACCTTGTCAAGACGATGTTTAGGAATGTCAATACAGCAGGTATTCCATGCGTCAAGAACCTGCTGATATGTTGTTCCCGGGTGACACAAACGCTGAATGCCACTAATGAAATCGTTTGTACTGATTTCGCCAATCTGATACAAGTGCGTTGCCCCTGTTGCTACTATGCCCTCTCCCATGACTGCCAACTTTTGGGTAGATGTGGTAGAGTCAATAGTAGCGGTCTCCTTTGAAAGATTATCAAAATCTACACCTAATGACTGCACCTGCTTCATACAATGCATCAAGTCTATGTCAAGCAACACACCGCCGAGGTCAAAAATAATGTTCTTTATCATTGTTCTTTTGTTATATGGAGACATGCCTCACAGGAAGTGTGGGTATCATTGCTCCTGCTTGTTAACATGGTCTTTCAAATGTACATCAACCTGCTGGAACGGTATCTCTATGCCTGCGGCTGTTAGTTCACGATAGGCTTTCTCGGTTGTCTCGAAACGCACATTCCAATAATCGCTTGCGGCTGCCCATACGCGTATCTGAAACACAATGCTACTCGACGACATCGCAGTCATAGGGATAAGGGGGGCATATGCATCCTCCTTCATTATACGTTCATCAGCATCAATTATTCCCTTCAACACCTTTCGTACGTCATCAGGATTTGTTCCGTATGCCACCTCCACATCAATGTCAATGCGTCGTGTGTGTGCTGCCGTAGAGTTCTTTAGGCATCCTGTGGCAAGAGGGCCATTTGGGATGATTATTGTCTGGTTGTCGGCCGTGCTAAGTACCGTGTTGAAAATCTGTATAGCCTTCACCGTTCCAGCAAATCCTTGCGCCTCAATGAAATCGCCAACCTTATATGGCTTAAGCACCAAAATAAGCACTCCGCCAGCAAAGTTCTGCAATGTGCCGCTCAATGCCATACCTACTGCCATACCAGCCGAAGCAAAGACCGCAAGGAAAGATGTGGTGTCAATGCCAAGTATGCCAATAATGATGATAGCAAGCAACAGATTTAGCGAAATCTGAATGAGACTGTTTATAAACGAGACGATTGATGCATCAAGCAAATGCTTCTGAGTTATTGACCGCAAAATCTTCACTACATACTTGATAATGAAGCGCCCCACTATAAACACGATTATTGCCGTGACAATGTTTTTGCCAAGCGTAATAAGGTAACTCACTATCAGATGCAGGTCAATGTTGCTAAAATTGATGTTCGACAAACCGGAAACAAAGTTCTGTTCTTCCATGATGTATTATTACAAAGTCATTCCTTAACAAACCTATAATATATTGATATGGTTTGCTATACAAGATTTTTATACCAAAAGATTTGACACTACTTCTTTAACTTTGCTATGCTCTCATTCAGTGCAGCAATCTTTGTTTCTGCATCGCTCTGCTTCTTGCGTTCCAGTTCCACCACTTGTGCCGGAGCGTTGGCAACGAAGCGCTCGTTGGAGAGTTTTTTCTGCACGCCTGCCAAGAACCCTTGCAGGTGTTTCAGTTCCGCCTCCATCTTCTGTATCTCGGCTTCGGTGTCGATGAGCGAACCAAGTTGAACAGCATATTCAGTAGTGCCAATCATAAAGGCGCTGGTGCCGTCGCTCTTGGTCTGAACAGGCAAAATGTCTGCAAGTCCTGCCATTTTTTTGATGATTGACTCTAATTCACTGACTGCGGCATTGCCTTGGTCGCCAGATGCAGAAACGACTTCGAGTGTGAGCGGTTCGCGAGGAGATATATTCTTGCTTTGGCGAACAGCGCGTACACCTGAAATGATTTGCTTGGCTTTGTCGTAGAGGGCAATGATGGATGCGTCGTCGGCAGATGGAGAGTCGAGTTTCAGAGGGTCGACCATAATGCTTTCACCATCCTTGCGGTCAGCGATGTGCTGATAGAGTTCTTCGGTGATAAACGGCATGAAAGGATGGATAATCTTCATCAACTGCTCGAAGAATGTAAGCGTTGATTTTAGGGTTGCAGCATCTATCGGCGCTTGATAAGCAGGTTTTATCATCTCAAGATACCATCCAGAGAACTCGTCAGTGAAGAGTTTGAATACTGCCATGAGCGCTTCGTTGAGGCGGTATTTTGAATACAACTCATTGATTTCTGCCACAGCCGTCTTGATGACTGCCTCCATCCACTGAATGGTCTTCTTGTTGCTTTCTGGCTGCTGAAGATTGCTGTCAACCTCCCATCCCTTTACAAGGCGGAAGGCGTTCCAAATCTTGTTGCAGAATGCTGCGCCTTGTTGGCAAAGTTGCTCGTCGAAAAGGATGTCGTTGCCTGCTGGGGCAGAAAGGAGCATGCCCATGCGCACACCGTCTGCTCCGTAGGTGTCAATCAGTTTCAGAGGGTCGGGAGAGTTGCCGAGCGACTTCGACATCTTGCGACCGAGTTTGTCGCGCACGATACCTGTGAAATATACATTGCGGAAAGGCACATCCTTCATATATTCCTCTCCTGCCATTATCATTCGGGCTACCCAGAAGAATATGATGTCAGGACCAGTCACGAGGTCGCATGTTGGATAGTAGTAGTTGATTTCCTCATTTCCGGGATTGTTGATGCCGTCGAAAAGCGAGATAGGCCAAAGCCATGAAGAGAACCACGTGTCGAGCGCATCCTCGTCACGAGTGAGTTGGTCAAGTGTCACGTTCTCATAGCCTTCAATCTTACGCGCCTCGGCAAGAGCCTCTTCCTCAGTGAGGGCAACGACAAACTTCTCCTCTTCGCCTTCTGCTGTCGGCAAGAAATATGCAGGGATGCGATGACCCCACCACAACTGACGCGAGATACACCAATCCTGTATGTTTTCAAGCCAGTTGCGATATGTTGTGACGTATTTTGTAGGATAGAACTTTATTTTGCCTTCAAGAACAGGAGGCAATGCTATGTCGGCAAAGTGTTTCATTGAGAGGAACCACTGCTTACACAGACGAGGCTCTACGGCGGTGTCTTGGTTGCGTTCTGAATATCCCACCTTGTTTTCATAGTCCTCAATCTTCTCCATCAGCCCAGCCTTCTCGAGGTCAATGGCAATCTGCTTGCGCACCTCCATGCGGTCTTGGCCAACATAGAGACCAGCCGCCTCAGAGAGTGTGCCGTCGGGATTGAAGATGTCGATAGTCTCCAAGTTATGAGTTTTGCCAAGGGCATAGTCGTTCACATCGTGTGCAGGAGTCACTTTCAGACAGCCCGTTCCGAACTCCACATCTACATAGCGGTCTTCGATTACAGGTATTACACGACCAACGAGAGGCACAATCACTTTATGGCCACGCAGCCACTGGTTCTTCGGGTCTTTTGGGTTGATGCACATAGCCGTATCGCCCATGATGGTCTCGGGGCGAGTTGTTGCGACAACTGCGTAATACCTTCCGTCAGCATCCTGATGCAGCACTTCGCCTTCTTCGCCAGTTGGCTTGACTGGATTCACATCTGCATCGGCAACATAGTAGCGGAGGTGGTACAGATGGCTCTTCTCGTCACGATAGATAACCTCCTCGGTAGACAGCACCGTCTGCGCCTTCGGATCCCAGTTGACCATACGCAAACCACGGTATATCAGCCCCTTGCGGTAGAGGTCGACGAAGACTTTCAGCACGCTCTCGCTTCGCTTCTCGTCCATTGTAAATGCTGTTCTGTCCCAGTCGCACGATGCACCGAGTCTGCGCAACTGCTTGAGGATGATGCCACCGTGTTCGTCTGTCCAATCCCATGCATGCTTCAGAAACTCCTCGCGAGTAAGGTCGCGCTTCTTGATGCCTTGCTCTGCAAGACGATTGACTACCTTTGCTTCAGTTGCGATAGACGCATGGTCAGTGCCGGGCACCCAACAGGCGTTCTTGCCATCGAGGCGTGCTTTGCGAATGAGGATGTCTTGAATGGTGTTGTTGAGCATGTGTCCCATGTGGAGGACTCCTGTCACATTTGGTGGAGGTATGACTATTGTGTATGGCTCACGGCCATCGGGTTTGCTTGCAAATAACTTATGGTCAATCCAATACTGATACCACTTTCCCTCTACTTCTGAGGGGCTGTAACTTTTCGCTAATTCCATAATATATTATTGTGTATTTATTTCTTTAATTGAATGTTTACTCATTTCCTTAATTAAAAACTTGCTCACTCATACCTAATCGTTTGCGATGGCTTCCCTATGCTAATAAAGTGAGAACTGCCCCATATCACAAGGGTGGAAATGAGCAACGTGACGACATTTACCGCCACAATCAGAAGCCAATCAAACTTTATAGGGACCGAATCTATATAATATACCGAAGCATCGAGCGATATGAGGTGAAAAGATTGTTGCAACCAACAGAGCAACAATCCTGCAACGTTTCCCCATAACATACCTTTGCCAACAAGCATAATACTGAAATTGATAAAGATGCGCCTCACTGCCTTATTCGTTGCGCCAAGCACCTTCAGCGTACCAATCATATTGATACGCTCAAGCATGATGATGAGAAGTCCGCTAACAACGGTGAAGGTACTGACGAGAATCATCAGCACCAAAATCATAATAACATTCATATCAAGCACTGCCAACCATGCAAAAGTATGGGCGGCAATGTCTTTTATGCTGAACACTCCGTATGTCACGCCGTTTCTGTCCGTTCCTTGATGAATGAATTGCAATTTATTTGTGAGCATATCCACCTGCTCAAAATCATTCACCGTAATCTCAAGTCCCGATGCCATTTCATTGTCCCATCCGTTGAGTTTCCTTGCTGTATAAATATCAATCAAGGCATAGTTGCGGTCATAGTCCTTCATGTTGGTAGCAAAGATTCCTATTACCTTAAAACGGCGGGCTTTCATCGACTCTTCACTCATAAAATAGGCAAAGATTTTATCGCCGACTTTAACTCCGAGGTCTGTCGCCACCTGCTTTGACAGCAGAATTTCATTCGTCGCCTCCTTTGATGAGAATTTAGGTATCTTCCCATCAACCAAGCACTTCTCAAAGAACGAAAGGTCGTAGTCCTCACCTACCCCCTTGAATGTCAAGCCACGAAAATTCTCCTCTGTCTTCAGAATACCAATCTTTGTGGCAAACTTCTGTATGTGGTCGATGCCACGCACCTTACGCACCTTTCGGATAAGGGTGTCGTTTGCCAACACGGGCAACATCTCATAGTTCTGGTTTTGGGTAAGGCTCAGCACCTGTATGTGGCTGCCAAATCCTGTCACTTTTGAACTCACCTCATGCTTAAATCCCAGTACCACAGCAAGACTTACTATCATGACGGCCAGTCCGATAGCCACGCCAAACATTGCTATACGAATGGCAGGACGAGAAAACTGTTTCCCGTCCTTTGCCTTGTCAGCATAAATCCGTTTTGCTATGAATAGTTCAAACGACACTAATGTAATTTTATTTAGGTTAGAGGTTACAAGGTTTGGGATTATTCCATTCGGTTATAGGTAACTAAGCAACCTCTATCCTCTCACTTCTCACCAATAACTTCTCTTCCGGGGTATGCCTCCAATGCCTTCCTAAGCACATACAAAGCCCTCACAAGGTCTTCCTTCTTCAGAACGTATGCAATACGCACCTCGTTCTTTCCTGCTCCGGGTGTTGTGTAGAAACCTGCGGCAGGAGCCATCATGACAGTTTCGCCCTCGTAGTCAAAGTCCGACAGACACCACGCACAGAACTTCTCGCAGTCGTCAACAGGAAGGCGTGCCACAGTGTAGAACGCTCCCATAGGTATAGGAGAATACACTCCGGGGATGCGGTTCAGCCCGTCAATGAGACACTTGCGTCGTTCTACATATTCGTCATACACGTCACGGCTGTATTCCTCTGGCGCATCGAGGCTTGCTTCTGCCGCAATCTGCCCGATGAGCGGAGGACTGAGACGAGCCTGACAGAACTTCATCACAGCGCCACGAATTTCTGGATTTTTCGTGATGAGCGCACCTATGCGGATGCCACACTCGCTGTAACGCTTTGACACAGAGTCGATAAGCACAACATTGTCTTCAATGCCTTCCAGATGACAAGCGGAGATATAAGGAGAGCCAGTGTAAATGAACTCACGGTAAACCTCGTCTGAAAAGAGATACAAATCGTATTTCTTCACAAGGTCGCGTATCTGGTTCATTTCACGGCGTGTGTAAAGATAGCCTGTCGGATTATTAGGATTGCAGATAAGGATTGCCCTTGTCCGCTCGTTAATAAGTTCCTCAAACTTCTCCACCTTTGGCAACGAGAAACCTTCGTCTATCGTTGTGGCAATGGTACGAATAACCGCTCCAGCAGATATGGCGAATGCCATATAGTTAGCGTATGCAGGCTCTGGCACAATGATTTCATCGCCGGGATTGAGGCATGCAAGGAAAGAGAAAAGCACAGCCTCACTTCCGCCGCTGGTGATGATGATGTCGTCGGCAGTCAAATTGATGTCATACTTAGCATAATACTTCACCAACTTCTCCCGATAACTGCGATAACCCTGCGAAGGACTGTACTCCAATATCTTGCGGTCGATATTCTTAATAGCGTCAAGAGCCACCTGCGGAGTAGGCAGATCTGGCTGACCGATATTCAGATGATATACCTTCACTCCCCTCCGCTTTGCGTCCTCTGCCAAAGGAGCAAGTTTGCGGATAGGAGAACTCGGCATTTCCGTACCTCTTATGGATATATGCGGCATAACTTCGTCAAATTAAAATTTAACTGCAAAGTTAGCAATTTATCACGGCATAGCAACTCTATGGCAACAACTTTTTCGCAAAATGCCACAAAAAGCCATAAACGATGACATTCCTCACCATAAAAAATCATGGCGGTTAACCCAATTAGTAGGTAGCCGTTGTTCGCAAAAGTAGGTAGCCGTTGCCCCGAAAAGTGGACAACGGCTGAGCGAACTAGTAGGCAACCGCCG
>JAFLUT010000044.1 GCA_022508665.1 Prevotellaceae bacterium
TAAAATATAAGTTATGTTTTATAAAATTTAAGTTTAATTTTACAAAATATAGGTTGTATTTTATAAAACATAACTTATATTTTAAGAACGGATACGATAGAAATCCATATATGCCATTTGCCTGTCATTGTCCCTCCTGTTATGAGCATTCGCCAACGCCAAAGGTTAACACCGTTATGCATTACGGGTGTACTATTAAAGTATTACACTGCAAAGGTAGTGTATTTCTACTTAATACACAAAATATTTATAGAAGATTTTTCATTGTTTCTAACAATTTTTTGATGTCTTGCATAGAAAATAAATCTTTTCATTAACCCAAAAGATTAAAATTAGAAAAAACTTTGTAACTTTGCAAACGTTTCACCTACGCCGTGCCGTCTTCACAGGGCGGAGCGGAGAGGAGGGAAGCACTACATATTGGAAAGTGTTTGCTGAACGCTTTGTTTTTGTCTTTTTTGAACGTCGGAAATTCAAGAACACAAATCAAGAACATTGCAGAAAGTAGGCACTACGGGTAGGTATATACAACTCATCCCGTTAGTGTGCGTTGAAGAGGGTGCAACATACCCTCTCACGTACACTTTACGGATATAGTTATATGCCAACGGCGTGGGTGTCAATTCTGTTTGTTTATTTGTGAGGTTTCCGACGACCTAAAGAAGAGGACAAGTAGAAGCAGGATACCCCGCTTTTCTTATGTGGTTAAAGTGGTACGTTTTTCAAGTCTGCTGTCGGGTGTCCAGTAGGCAAACATTTTGACCGCATGCCTATGGGCAAAAGGCTAATTTACAGGTTGTTAGTTTCTGATACGGACAGTTGGTTCTTCCAGATGTTCCGCTATGCCATAGTCGGAGGTGCGTCATTCGCAGTGGATTATGGGTTGCTGTATATCTTGACTGAATTCTTCGGAGTTTACTATCTCCTCTCGGCTACAGCATCTTTTACCGCAGGTCTTCTCGTTAACTATCTCATAAGCATAAGGTGGGTGTTCGGACAGTCGAAACTCACCAGTCGCACGGCGGAGTTTGTCGTGTACGGAATCATCGGAGTTGCAGGACTGCTGCTGAACAACCTGCTTCTCTATCTTTTCACCGACCATCTGCACCTGCATTACATGCTGTCGAAACTGATTGCGGCGGCAATTGTGCTGGCGTGGAACTTTGCGGGAAGGAAAATAATTCTTTTCAGGCACTGACAATTTCAAATGTATATTCTAAAACTGTATGAACATAATGGCAACAAATGACAAGCAACGGGCAATCATCGTCGGAGCAGGGCCGGCTGGACTCACGGCAGCGCACGAACTGCTAAGGGAGACGGACATACAGCCTGTGATAATAGAGCAGAGCGACGTGATAGGGGGCATATCGCAGACGGTGAAGTACAAGGGTAACCGCATGGACATCGGCGGACACAGGTTTTTCAGCAAGAGCAGGAGGGTGACGGATTTCTGGAACAGATTCATGCCCATGCAGGGAAGCCCTGCAAAGGATGACCTGCTGATTGGCAGGGACAAGCAATTTGCACCAAATGGGCGTGACCCAGAGAAGGAGGACTGCGTGATGCTGAAACGTGAGCGTGTGTCACGCATATATTATCTGAGACATTTCTTTGATTACCCAATCTCTCTGAAATGGCAGACATTCGCCAACATGGGGCTGTGGAGGACGGTTAAGGCTGGGTGCGGATATATGAAGGCGATGCTTGTGAAGAAGCCAGACACATCGCTCGAGAACTTCTACATCAACCGCTTCGGGCGTCCGCTATACCGCATGTTCTTCGAGGACTACACGGAGAAGGTGTGGGGCGTGCATCCGTCCAAACTCGGCGCTGACTGGGGTTCGCAGCGTGTCAAGGGACTGTCCGTGCTGACAATTCTCAAGGATATGATGATGAAAAGCCTCGGGATGAAGGGGAAAGGAAAGGTGGAGACATCGCTCATTGAGGAGTTCGTGTATCCGAAACTGGGACCAGGGCAGCTATGGGAGACCGTGGCGGATGATGTGGTAGCCAACGGGGGACTGCTGTACAAGCAGACGGATGTTACTGACATCCACGTTGAGGGCAACCGTATAGACTATGTGGAGGTAACGATGCCTGACGGAAGCAAAAGGCGCGAGGACTGCCAGTACCTGCTGAGTTCCATGCCAATCAAAGATTTGGTGGCATCCATCCGTGGCGTTGAAGTTCCAAAGGATGTGCTACGGATAGCCGCGGAACTGCCGTACAGGGATTTCATCACTGTCGGGCTGCTTGTGAAGAAACTGGACATGCAGAACAAGACACACATAAAGACATACAAGAACCGAATACCCGACACATGGATATACATACAGGAGAGGGATGTGAAGATTGGACGCCTACAAATATTCAACAACTGGTCGCCGTATCTTATCTCAGACTACGAAAACACCATGTGGATTGGGCTTGAGTATTTCTGCACCGAAGGCGATAAACTGTGGAGTATGCCGAAGGATGACTTTATCGGTATGGCTGTCAAGGAACTGGTTTCCATCGGGTTCATCCAGAGCGACGATGTCCTTGACAGTACGCAGGTTAAGATCCGCAAGGCATACCCTTCTTATTTCGGCAGTTACTACGAGTTGGACAAGGTGAAGGCTTTCCTCGACGGCATAGAGAACCTTTACTGCATAGGGCGCAACGGTCAGCACCGCTACAATAACATGGATCACTCGATGCTCACCGCCATGGAGGCTGTTGACTCCATAGTCAATGGTACGGGTGACAAATCAAATATATGGGCAGTAAATACGGAGGAGGAATATCATGAAAGCAAATAATATGACCAAAAGAAATATAAACATCATGGAACAATTGAAAAGGAGCAAGGATTTGGCAATAATTTATGCTTGTGCGATAGTTAGTTCTGTCGTGTTGATATTGGGTTGGGGAGTGTTGGAGAATCCTCCCATGAGTCCTACATTTATTAATGCATGGAATAATATTATTGATGGTAAAATAGATGTATTACGTACACCTGTATATCCATGTTTTTTGGGCATAATGAAAACTCTTTTTGGGGAGTCTGATTTTCGTTTTGCCACAATATGCGTACAGCATGGTATTTTTTTAGTTTCTGTGTATTTTTATTATAAAATAGCACAACATTTAATTTATAGCAAACGAATTGTTTTTATCGTTTCATTTTTTTATGCAACATTCTCATTATTTACAACTTGGAATAATTTTATTTTAACAGAATCACTAGCTATTAGTGGCATTGTTATACTGACTTATATTATAACATGTATGCGACAAGTATCAGTTTATGTTTTTGTTATATCGTATACTTCTGTGCTATTTCTGTTAATATTTCTACGTCCTGCCCTTGTATATCTGCTTCCTATTTTTATACTAACATGGTTATATCTTTTATATTCAAAGAAAGGACGTAAAATAGCATTTTATGGTATTTGTGGTACACTCATTGTAATTATAGCATTACTTTCATATATGAAAGCATTTGAAAAAGAATATGGTATATTTGCTTCGTCCAGAGTAAGCGTGGTTAACCAATTATGTATTGCTCGTCAATATGGTTTATTAGATCCTGATGTAATACAAGATTCAACATTTAAGTCTCAGATTATAAAAAGTTATCAACAGAATGGAGAAAGATGTGAGGATTTGTTTAAAGATGTTTATCCAGAGGTAAAGAATTGGATAAAAAAATATGACTTAACTATTTTAAATAACGCTATTTCTAATTCGATTAACAATAATTTAAAAGCGTGGATTGTTGCTAGCGGTGGTCGGTTTATGAAATCTCTGTATTATCCTCTTTTTGGTGTATGGATTGGGTATAATAATACCTATTTAAATATGGTATTATCTATTTTTAGTTTAGATATTAAATTAAATTTAAAACTGCTATATATGTTTTTATTTATATATGTGATAGTTTTAGTTTTTTGGATAGTTAAAAATCATTGTTTTCCATGGCTTTCATCGCTTTTATATTTGGCGTGTATAGGTAATATTGTTGTATCTGTTATAGGTGCTCAAGATGAATGGGATCGCCTTATGTTGCCATCTATGCCTTTATTTTTATTGCTGCTCGGTCAATTTTTTACAATGTTTAAGGCAGACCCTATCACCAATATCAAATTTCGTTGATACAAACATATTTATACGGAATTATACATAAAAAGGATCTACAAACAGGGTGTTATATACATAGGCAAGTATATGATATTCTTTTCTGTACGGAAATCTCCTGAATGTATTATGTATGACACCGACTATTGGCTGCCAAACTTCTCCATGGACTTTGTTAGCGAGGATGTTGTGTAGTTCTTGCTTGACTTTACTTCTATTGGTGATATGTAGTGACGGCTTGACACCGATGGTTTTCGAATGAGGAAATCTATCTCTATCGTGTTTTCTGAATGTTCTTTGGAATAACTGGATAAAAAATACAGTTTATGTCCGCTGAACTTTAGCATCTTTGCAACGATGTTTTCCACAAGCAGACCCTTGTTTATTTCCAGTTTGTCAAGCATTAGTTTTCAGAACAATTCTTCGTTAACTATTGTCCTTTCGTCAAAGGCAAGGCTGATAAGCAGTCCTGTATATTCCTTATAGTATTTTAGAGTAGACTCATCTTCTTTAAGTTTTAACCCAACTGATGGTTTTGTAGTAGCATAGCATACATTGACCACCATAGAATCCTCTAACCACACAGGAAAGAGTTCTCGTATTCCCTAAATCTTGCCCGCAGATTCAATGCCGACAGACGGAATTTCTTTTCGTACTTCTACAACTGTCCTGGCAAAGTTTCGAATATTTTCAGAACCTTACCTTCATATCCCTTTGTGTATTTTTTATGTCGGCACGATATAGGTCTAATACGTCTTGCTTTATTCAGTCTGCTTGTTCGAAACTTTTTATGTCAACATACTTTTTCACGGCCTTTGGCATGCCTCCTACTATAATATAGCCAACAGGAATTCCCTCAAATCCATCGGATACATTTTTATGTGTCTTTACTCTGACGGTATGAGTATCCCCTTAACGTTGGCATTGATATTTATGAGAGAACCAGTCTCTACACTTAACCCCAAAATTTGATAGCCTCCATTGCTTGCGGAAACAATTCAACCTCATCAAATATGATTACCGATTTTCTCTCATTTAGTTTTACTCTAAAATGCAGAGACAGATACAGGAAAAGAGCGTCGTAGTCAGTCTTGGAACTCAATAAATACTCTTTCATCTCGTCTTCCACACGAGCAAAGTCTATCAAAAGTAGAATTGTATTCCAGTCTTGCAAAATCTTCTACTATATAACTTTTGCCTACACGCCTTGCGCCGTCAATCATAATAGCTACGCTACCGTTTGCATTCTCAGACATTTCAAAAATATTGTATATTTTTCTTCTCATAATCACCCATTCCAAAAATTCTGCAAAAAACTACTTTCATTTTTATTGGGGTATAAAAAACTGTTATCATTTAGCCTTTTTTATTATGATGGTATAAAGAATTTTATTTAACTTTGCAGTCGAAACGCAGAAAGGGGATATTTCTCCGACAGAAAAGGCTGCGTTTCCTACATAATGAAAGTAAAGGAGATTTTTGGCGCCCTTGAAGAGTTCGCTCCTCTGGCCCTGCAAGACGGCTATGATAATGCGGGATTGCAGATTGGATTAGCAGAGGATGCAGAGGCTACAGGGGCTTTGTTGTGTCTTGATGTGACCGAGGAGGTTGTGGAGGAGGCGGTGAGCAAGGGGTGCAACCTCATTGTCAGCCATCATCCGCTGTTGTTTCGTGCTTTGAAAAGCATTGCGGCAGACGACTATGTGGGTCGCACTGTGATGAAGGCTATACGGAGCGGAGTGGCGGTGTATGCCGCTCACACTAATCTGGATTCGGCTATGGACGGCGTGAACTGGAAGATTGCGGAGAAGTTGGGGCTGAAGAATTTGGAATGGCTCTCTCCGAAGGGGGAATACAAAAGAAATGGCGAGGCGCTGACTGCTGGCGAGGGCTTGGTGGGCATGTTGCCGCAAGCGATGAATAAGAAGGTGTTTTTCGAGTATGTGAAGGAAACTTTCGGACTTAAATCGCTGAGAGTGAATGATGCTGAAAAGGAGAAGGTGGAAAGAGTTGCCTTGTGTGGCGGAGCCGGTGCGTTCCTCATCCATAAGGCTGTGGCGAAAGGGGCTGATGCTTTCTTGACTGGAGAAATAGGCTATCATCGCTTTTTCGGAATGGAAAGCGACATCATCCTCATGGAAATGGGGCATTACGAGAGTGAGCAATACACAGTGGAAGTGCTGCGTGACATTTTGAGTAATGCCGCCCCATCACTGCCAATCTATAATACTGAACAGAAAATAAATCCTATAAATTATATTTAATATGGCAAAGAAGAAAGAATCACCATCGGAGATGCCCGTGGAGGAGCGTCTCAAAAATCTTTATCAGTTGCAGACAATCCTAACAGAGATTGACCGCATACGCACTTTGCGTGGCGAGTTGCCTTTGGAGGTGGAAGACCTTGAAGACACTATCGAAGGATTGAAGACTCGTATCAGCAAGACGCAGGCGGAAATCGTTGAACTGCGTGCCAAGATTGCTGAAATGCGCGGAAAGATTGAGACGGCAAACTCTCAACTCGCTACATATCAGCAGCAAATGGATAATGTGCGCAACAACCGCGAGTATGACTTACTGAACAAGGAGATTGAGTTCCAGAACCTCGAAATCGAACTCTGCAACAAGCGTATTCGTGAAGCACAGGCACAGGAGGCAGCCAAAGATGAGTACATGACAAAGAGCAAGGACGACCTTGAAGACCGTCTGCAAGACTTGGAAATAAAGAAGAACGAGCTTGACGAAATCATTGCCGAGACAAAGGCTGACGAGGAGAAACTGCGTGAAAAGGCAAAGAACCTCGAAGTGCTTATCGAGCCTCGCCTATTGCAAAGTTTCAAGCGTATCAGAAAGAACTGCCGTAATGGTCTCGGCATCGTGTATGTGCAGCGTGATGCCTGCGGCGGTTGCTTCGCCAAAATTCCGCCACAGCGCCAGTTGGATGTTCGTATGCGCAAGAAAGTCATCGTGTGCGAATACTGCGGCCGTATCCTTGTTGACCCCGAACTGGCAGGCGTAAAGCCTGAAACTTCTGCAGCGGAGGAGAAGCCAAAGAAGAGGTCGAGAAAGAAGAAGGAAGCCGAATAATTCGTAAAAAAGAAATCCGCAAAATATCAAATAGAACCAAAAGGGGGAATATCATTCAAAAAGGTGTATTCCCCTTTTTCTATGTCTATTTTGCAGCAATAATGTTTCAATCCATTGCTGACAATCAGATATTCCACTTCAAGCACCATGTTGTAACGGCATATCTGATTAAAAACTTTCTGCGTAATCTCGACGTTTGATGCTTTATATTCTATTATAATATATGGTTTCAGTCCTTGTTGTCTATATACCACGGTGTCACACCTGCGGTTCATCCCATTTAGTGACACGGCAACCTCATTCGCAATCAATGCGGACGGATAACCCTTGCACTCCACCATATAATGCACAAAGTGCTGTCTTACCCATTCTTCAGGGGTAAGTGCCACAAACTTATTGCGAAGAATGTCGAGTATCTTCATTTTTCCGTCAACAGTCTTTATCTTTGTTTCGTATGGAGGCAAATTGAGAGGTTGCATAAAAATAGTACGTTTGTAAGAATAAACTATTATAAGGCAGTTTTTATAACGATATAACCTGCGTTACACTGATATCATGTTTCTCGCATGGTATCCAATCTACTATCTGAAAAGGGAAAGCCAAACCTATTAAAGGGCATTGGAGTTTGGGAAGTAGGCGGTCATAATATCCTTTGCCTCGTCCAAGACGATCACCTGTTGTAGTGAAAGCCACAGCGGGAATTATGGCAAGGTCTATCTTTGAAAAGTCTGTGAATAATGGACCCGTGGATTCATGGATGCCGAATGTAGAAGATTTAGAAAGCGCCATTTCATCGACATATTGATGCAGTTCCAGTTCGTTTCCGACAATTGTTGGCAGAAGTATTTTCTTCCCAAGAGAGTGGAGGGTAGAGATGAGTTCATGTGTGTCGATTTCATCGGGTAAAGAATGGTAGAGGAGAATTGTATTATAGCAATCCTCCTCTGTTATTTTCTCAAGCAAGGCACTGACCACTCTTTGGCTCATTGAGCGAAGTTGCTCGATAGAATGCTGTTTTTTTCTTTCCCGAATTATCTTCCGAAGTTCCTGTTTGTTCATCAATGGTGGGTTTTGTCTTGTGAGCGTCAAACATTTCGATGGCTTTCTTTATTGTTTTGTCATCGGTATTTATATATTGTATGTAGTCGTTCATGTCAAGCATGTTATATATGATGCTACCATATATCGCTTGTTCCAACAGATGATGTGACTTGATTATCATGTTATTGCGACGTTTTATGCCCTTATTATCAGCATAACGGATGAACTGGTCTACAACACCTTGCTTACGCAGATGTTTCTCCAAATCTATTGCCTTGGTGTATTCCTGCAATTTCTCACGGTTGCGGTCAACATAATCGAAACAGAATTGAGAGATTATGCCTTTTGACACGACTTCTGAGTAATAGGGCGTCAATGCCGTAGTGTCTTCTGCAACGAAATAATCGGGCATGATACCTCCTCCGCCATACACCGTACGACCGATACTCGTTTTGTATGCTTCTCCTGTCTGATGAATACTATCCTGACTGAAAAACTCTCCACGTTCATAACGTGTGATAAGATCCATTTCATATTCTTGTGGCTGACCTTTGACGTATGGCTTCTGAATACAACGACCAGAAGGGGTATAATAACGTGCAATAGTCAGGTGGATACGCGAACCATCAGAAAATTCTATGGGCTGCTGCACAAGTCCTTTGCCAAATGAACGGCGGCCAATGATGATGCCTCGGTCATTGTCCTGTATTGCACCAGCAAAAATCTCTGAGGCACTTGCTGTTGTTTCGTCTGTAAGAACAATCAATGGTAGGCGCTGATAAGACCCACGTCCGTCACTGCGGTACTCCTCGCGTCTCGCTCGGCGACCTTGTGTATAGACAATCAGACAATTCTTTGGCAAAAACTCGTTTACCATTTGTATGGCTGCTGAAAAATAGCCTCCACCATTGCCTCGTAAATCCACGACAAGTCCACGGAAACCTTCTGATTCAAGTTCTGCTAATGATGTTAGCAACTCGGGGTATGTTGTTTCGCCAAAATTCTTGATTTTCACATAACCAAGAGTGTTTGTCAACATATATGTAGCATCAACACTCTTTAATGGAATGTCTCCACGCACCACAGTGAAAGTGAGCGGCTTGCTTTCTCCATGCCGCATAACGCCGATTTTCACTTTTGTGCCTTTCTCACCTTTCAGTCGGTGCAATGTCTCCTCATTTGTTACGACAGAGCCAACGTAAGGCTTGCCGTCAACAGAAACAATCTTGTCTCCTGCAAAGATTCCGACCTTTTCAGAAGGTCCGCCTTTGACGATATTAGTAATTCTGACTGTATCATCACGCACAACAAATTGTATGCCAACACCGCTGAAAGAACCTTTCAAGTCATCATTCACCGTCTGAGCATCTGCCACTGTAATATAAGCAGAGTGGGGGTCGAGCTCTTCAAGTATCTTCGGCATTGACTGCTCTACAATGGAAGCAATATCTACGGTATCAACATATTGGTCATCAATGATATGCAACAGGTCATTTAGTTTGTTTGATGAAGAATTTATTATGTTTAACCGATTGCCAGCAAATCTATTGGCAAAGAATGTGCCAATAACAATACCTGCAATCACACTCACGGCAATTATAAGCGGTACGAAACGGTTATTTCTGTTTATGTTGCTCATTATCTTTCTATGTTTCTATAGATTTACATGTTCAATATCTTATCTTCTTGCGGATTTACATATTCCACTTCTACTCCTGCACGTTTTAGCAGATTGAGTCCATCCTCAAGACGGTACTTTTCCGAATACACCACACGTCGGATACCTGCCTGAATGATGAGTTTTGCACATTCAATACATGGCGATGCCGTGATATACATAGTCGCTCCCTCGCTCGAATTGTGCGACCGAGCAAGTTTTGTTATGGCATTTGCCTCTGCGTGAAGTACGTATGGCTTGGTTACATTGCTTTCATCCTCACACACATTTTCAAAGCCCGAAGGAGTGCCGTTATATCCATCAGATATTACCGCCTTATCCTTAACCACTAATGCACCTACTTGCCTTCTACGACAATAAGAATTTTCCGCCCAAATGCGAGCCATACGCACATAGCGACAATCTAATTGATATTGTTTATCATTTGTGGAATTATCCATGAGTGTTTATTTAATTATATACTTTGCTGCGTGACGCACTTAAATATAACATATTGTTATCGTCTTTCGACAGATGCAGAAAGTCTGCACCACTCGAATATGAAGAAGGTGCGGATATTATGTTATAAATTTGCTTGTCGAATGTCGATGTCGTGTTAGGAGTAGTGGTAATTTCAAACTGAACCGTTTGTTTTTTGCCATCAGCAGACCATTTGCCCGCAAATGTTACACCAGAAGACAGAACGCCTTGAAATGTATCTGTCGAGAAAGATATATAATAAGCATTTTCTCCGACTTCGGTATAGAAATTCTTTATCTCGCTATTGAGCCTCATGCCATTGATTGTTGCTCCATCCATATACCATATCTTACCAACAAAGATTTCCTCTATATCATCCTCCATTGTACATGAAGTAAATGATAAGAGTATTGACAAAACAAGTGATACCTTTACTACTATTTTCATTTTCTGCAACAAAATTATTTTGTAATGCCATTACGTTTCAGCAAGGCGTCTATAGTCGGCTCTTGACCTCTGAAACGCTTATATAATATCATAGGATGTTCCGTTCCACCTCGTGAAAGGATATTATCACGAAAACTTTGCGCCGTTGCCTTATCAAATATGCCACGCTCCTTAAATAGCGAGAAAGCATCAGCGTCAAGCACTTCTGCCCACTTGTAACTGTAATATCCAGCAGAATACCCACCTGCCATGATGTGTGAGAATTGAGCGCTCATGCATGTACCTTCCACGTGAGGCAACAGTTTTGTGCGTTTCCATGCTTCTTCTTCAAAGTCAAAGAGGTTGCTGTTATATGGCTCTTGCATTGTGTAAAATGCCATATCAAGCAATCCGAAAGCCACTTGCCTCATGCAGGCGTATGCAACATTGAAATTCCTGCTGGCAACAATGCGTTCAATCAGTTCTTCGGGAATTAGTTCTCCTGTCTGATAATGCCTTGCAAACGTATTGAGAAACTCCTTTTCAACGGAGAAATTCTCCATAAACTGAGACGGCAACTCCACAAAATCCCAATAAACATTTGTACCAGACAAAGAACGATATGTGCTATTGGCAAATATGCCATGCAACGAATGACCAAATTCGTGGAGAAATGTTTCTACCTCTCCAAGCGTGAGAAGCGCAGGCTTATCCTCCGTTGGTTTCGTCAAATTCATCACTATTGACACCTGTGGACGAGAATTTTTACCGTCTAACTCTCTCCATTGTTCCTTATACGAAGTCATCCATGCTCCCGACTTTTTTGATGCTCGAGGATGAAAATCACAATAGAACAACGCCAAATAATTACCGTTGCCGTCAAGAACATCATACGCCTCCACATCTGAATGATATACAGGTGCTTCATCATTCTTTATGAAAGTAATGCCATAAAGACGTGTTGCCAAGCCAAATATACCTTCCTTCACGTTGGTCAACTCGAAATAAGGACGCAGCATTTCACTATTTATGCTGTACCTATCCTCTTTCAGTTTGTTGGCATAATATGAAAAATCCCACGGCATGAAACGGCGGTTATCATCCAGTGGCAAGACGATTTCATCGAGGTTGTTGTCTTTATAATATAATGCCTCTATTTCTTTCACTTCCTCTTTTGCCGTTGGCATATATGCATCAATAAGACTATCCAAAAGATGATACACTTTTTCTGTACGCTCAGCCATGCGACGAGACAGGGCATATTCCGCATAGTTCTTAAAGCCCAGTAGTTGAGCCATTTCTCTATGCAAATTCACGATTTTACCGACAATTTCCACATTATTGTTGTCGTTGTCATGTGTACACATCGTGTTATATGCCATATACATCTGCTCTCTCAAATGGCGACGAGCAGAGTATGTGAGGAAAGGAGAATAAGAGGGTGCTTGAAGAGTGAATACATATCCTTCCATGTTCCTATCC
Organism: Prevotellaceae bacterium; assembly: GCA_022508665.1. GTDB lineage: Bacteria > Bacteroidota > Bacteroidia > Bacteroidales > Bacteroidaceae > Minthosoma. The sequence goes on from JAFLUT010000044.1 coordinate 12,296, forward strand.
TTTGCTGTCTGACGTGCAAGGCTCACAGCACTCTCTGGCAATCCTTCAAGGTCGATTTCATCGGTAATGTGCAGGATGAAATCATTTGTATCTCTCAGTTTATTCTGTGAGAACTGCAAAGAAAGCACTCCGAGTTCCGCAGAAATCTGACGCAATCGTTCCTTTTTCTCTTCTGACAAATTCGCTCCGTTACGTACAAAACCGTCATAGCTATTCTTCAACAGCATTGTCTGCTCTGTATTGAGGCGTACAAAATCATCGTTGGAATAGTCATCATATACAGTCTTTATCCTCTTGAATAATCTCTCATTGAAAGTGATGTTGTTTGAATGTTCAGAGAGTAGGGGAGAGACCTTTTGCGCCAATTCATCGAGGAAATCAGTCGTCTCCGCACTCAGCAGATTGAAAAAAACATCAGTCACTCGTCTCAGCAAATCCCCAGAACGTTCAAGTGCCTCTATTGTATTCTCAAATGTAGGCACCTCCTCATTATTGACAATGGCATCAATCTCCTTATCTTCATCTTCTATGCCTCTCATAATAGCAGGTTCAAAATCTGTTTCCGCTATCTGATTGAAAGGTATATATTCGTAATTGCTATAAAAAGGATTTATCTTGCACATATATTATTTTATTATTGCCTTATTAACTCTGAACACATCTATATCGTCAACGACTATACACCCTCTGCGTAATGCAACTGTACCTTCTCTCTGCATTTCATTCAGAGTTTGTGATACATTCAGCCGTGTCTCCTTTATCTGTTCTGCCAAATCAACCATTTTTATCTTTATCTCTTTATATCCTTTTGGAGTAGAAGAATGAGCGAGGATAAACTTAACAATTTTTTCTTTTATCGTCTTTACAGAATGGTTGCGAAGAACGTGCGACACCTGCTGATAACGGTTGCACACAATGTTAAGCAGATTTATCTTAACGATATTGTTTATCATCAATCGCTGCAATACCACTTGTTTGTCTATTGCCAGCGTAATGCCCTCGGTGCAGAAAGAATAAGAACGTGAATATCTCTGGAACATACCAAACATATTGTATGGCTCAATCACGCCTATTTGAGGCAAAGTTTCTTTCAAAACGATACAATGTTCTGCATCCCGATATTCCGAGCAGACATCACCATTTATGATATAGATTAAACTTCTGCACGGTTCATCCTGAGCAACAATTTCATCCCCTGCATGATAATTGACAAAGTTCAAACGGACATGAGCCAGTACATCCGACAGTTCCTGTATAGTGAGCCCTTGAAACAGCGGAAGTTGGAGTAAGCGTTCAAACATTGTCAATTCCATATACAATGTAATTTTCTAAAAAATTACTGCACAATAATCTTCTTTCCTCCTGATATATACACACCCTTGCTTGTTGGCGAAGACACTTTCTGACCTGCAAGGTTATAAATAGCATCGCTACCAATTTCTGACACAGACATTTGCTTGATGTCATTAGGTTCATCCGATGTGTTGCGAGTTATTTTCACATTGTCAAAACCGATGATTTTTTCCGAACCGTTTGCCGTGTGTATGGCTGCGAGTTGTATAGTTGTGCTTCCACTACCATCGCTGTTGAAATCAAGAGAGACCTTTTGCCACTCTTCTTTGCTGTCAAACGACGGGCTTTTTATGGTTGCTCCATTTTCTATTATAACACTGATTGTGGCATCGCCACCAAGTCCGCTTTTCCACAGGTCTGCCTCAAGAGTGTATTCTCCTTCTTTCAGACGTATTTCCTGCGAAAGTAAAATGGTAGAAGTACCCCAGTTCTGACGAACCCAATATGTCTGCTTGCTATCCTTTGACGGAGTTGGTTTGTTTTCAAAAAAAATGCTATAATAAAAGTCACCACTTTTCAGAGCAGTAATATCATTTTCATTAGGGGTAACATGGTCAACAGTCCATCCTTGAGGTACATATATGGCACGGTCACTACTAACCACTGATGGAGTCATTTTTTTATATGAACCTTCAAAATCTCCATTGACAAGTGCTGTTGGCAATTCCTTTTCCACGTATGTGATAGATTGCAGCTCGCATATCTCTTTGCGAGTGAGGCAGACATTGTACATACGGAAACCATCGATATAACCCACGAAGTCAACATTGTCCGCTTTGACATCAGTGTCCCACCACTGTGTACGGCCAATATAGTTGCGTACATCCTTTGCTAACTCTTCCAACTGATATGCCTCAATTTGGTTTGCTGTGCCTGCCGCATTTTCTACACCGTCTATGTATATCTTTGTAGTTTTTGTACCAGCATCATAACTGACAGCCAGTTTGTACTCCTTGTTTACAGAAAGGGTAGTGTTGCTGTTGACCATAGTTGTAGTTCCACCGTTGTATTTTACTCCTGCCGACAAAGGGTTGGCACGCAGAAACAAGCTATTGCTGCTTGCCGAACCAAAATCATATAAACGTGGAGTCTTTGTAAGACTCTTAGCATTGACTGTAAGCAGGAACGTAAAAGAGCGCAATCCACTCAGCAATCCTTCGGGAGCCACTTCATATTTATTTGTGTTAAAGCCAGATGCAGTGTTTGAAGTAAGGTCAATGTCGTCTTTGGAATAGATTAGATTTTGTGCAATGTCACGAGCCAACGCCTTAACTTCAAAAGTCTTGTTCTTATTGCCGACTGTTGCAGTGAGAGTAACGTCAGCATCCTCTTTAAGAGATACGAGTACACCGGTAGCAGTCATGACAGTTTCGTCAGAAGATGTCCATGTTACAGTTTGTCCAAGAACATTAGTAGGCAGCACAAGGTCTGTGCGTGTCTCGTCAGGCAGGTTTATTGCTTTCAGCACCGCATCCGCCAAACCAGCCTCAATGATTTCTTCACTATATTTTACAAGCGACTGAACAGTAATAGGAGAGCAGCAAACATCATACGTTGCAGCGGTGAGGCAAGTGTGGTTGTATGGTATGAAAGTATCATCGTTACCCATTTCTCCTTCTACATTCACGTCTCCTTCCGGCACCTCATCGGTTTCTATCACTTGGTCAACCAGTCCGTTGCGGTATGTCGTGAGGGTAGTGCCGTCGTAAGTTAATGTAAGCACCCATGTGGTCAAGTTCGTAGGATGATTATCCCCACTTGTTCCGTCGCTCTTATTTGCCCAGTCATCGCTTGTCAGCAAACAGTTTGAGCCTTTGTATTTCTTGCCATTAATAGTAATAACAGGTCGTTTGTCTGACGCATCTATGCTGTAAACCAACTCTTTATCATCTTCGCCTTTCAAAGAAAAGAGGATGCCTTCATATTTGCTGGCATTCATGGCAAAACCTAAATTCAGTGTCTTGTCCTTGCCAAAATATAGGCAGTCACAATCAGGCTCAACAATATCCGTCAACTTTTCCTCCCACGCATAGTCGCAACGTATTCCAGTAGGGTATCCCTTGGGATAGCCCTTCTTTACAATCCAGTAGTAATAATCCCCATTCATCCATGCAAGCCTCATTTCTGAGTCTTTAGAGCCGGGTATAATGAATGGGCGTACATTGTTCTTGCTGCTATTGCGAGTGATTTGCTTAGAACCTGCAACCTTGCCGTCGTCGTCAATCGTGTATTTCCATATCTCATACACACCGTCTTTATTGTATGCTCCATTGGTTGTAGGTATGCTTAGATAAAGGTCATTGATGTTCTCTGGGTCTATCGACATTCCGCCGCTATAACACATTTCTGTGCTGTTCCAATTCTGATGAAATGCGTGACCGCCATATTGTACCCATGTGTTTTTCCATTCGCTTCCATTCCACCGAGCATACCAATACACATGGCTCTTCTTCGCATCGTCTATGTGAGGATACGCAACAACAGGGTTTTCGTCCTTGTCCAAAGTTATCTGCCACACCCAGTTGCGGATATTGGCAGTCTTGTCTACTATGGTTGCAGGGTATTGAGAAGCGTATGCATCTGTTTTGTTCACATTGAACACACCATTTGCGATGACACTCAGTTGATTACCTTTAAGGTCACGAAGTATTGGGCCATTGCCATTGTTTATGTCTATAACATTGAAATATAGCCAGTTGGGCATTTCATTATCTGGATGTCCAGTCGTGTAACTAACATAAATCTTATCCTTGCCGTTGCTCTGATACTTAGCGTATGGACGCGCCGCCGTAGTCTTTACAATCTGCTTAGGTCCAAAGTCAAACTGGCAGTCATCATTTGCATCTGGCATTGTAAGCCGTGCAATAGTTGGATGCCAGTCAATACCTCGCCAACATAAATAAATGTGGTTAGGGTCATCGCTTAAAATGAACGGAGAAGGGTAAGTAGTGTTATTTGCCGTTGTCAAAAATTTCTCTTCTCCCAAAGCCGTTATATCTCCCGGCTTCTGCGATATACGATACCAAATTTTAGGTTCATCAGTGTGGCGAGTGTAGAAAATCATCACACGCTCATCGGGCAACACAACGAATGTCGGGTTATTATGGTCGTCTGGCTGAAAATAAGAGCGTATCAGCACATCTGTTTTTCTTCTATTTATCCAGTCGTACTGCGTTGCTTTCACATTGCCATGCACGTCGATATACCCGATATATGTAGCGTTGATAGTTCCTGCTGTGTTTTCATAATGCAACGCTCTCGGGTCAGCAAACCAGCACCATGCGCCTTCGTCAGCAACGACCGTACCGCTATAACTCTCTTGTGCCATTATGCCACACAATGAAACCATTGCAAGCATCACACTCAATAAAATTCGTTTCATAATAATTATATAGTTTTTTAGTTAGTAATTTTTAGCGAACAAAGGTAACGTTTTTTTCTGACATTGCAAAATTCTTGTATTGGAAAACGTTTTCTCCGTGAGTTATTCCAATTTTCCTCAGAATGAGCAACAGAAAACACCACTGATTTCATAGAATCAGCATTAGGGGAGTGTTCCCCGTTTTCTTATTTAACATAATCTCCATTATGTCCTAAATATGAATACTAAAAACAGTATATATATGTGACAATCATTTGCCCACACAAAACGACATCACACAATCATTTCCAGAAACTCATCCTCAGAAACAATCTGCACACCAAGTTTTTCTGCTTTCTCCAACTTGGCAGGTCCCATATTTTCTCCAGCCAACACAAACGTTGTCTTTTTCGATATGCTGCCTACGTTTTTGCCTCCGTGCTGTTCTATCATCGCCTTGTATTCGTCACGCGAATGTTTCGAGAACACACCAGATATAACGACGCTCTTGCCAGCCAATTTATCCGTCTGCCCAGCCAGTTGCTCGTCAGACAGCCGCATCTGCAAACCATAGTTCGCCAGTTTATCAACAATCTCAGCATTCTTTGGGTCTTGGAAAAACTTCACAACCGACTCGGCAATCACTTTCCCAACTCCGTCAACCTCCAACAACTGTTCCACCGTAGCATTCCTCAACACATCCATTGACTTAAAATATCTGGCGATAAGTTTCGCCGTTGTCTCGCCAACAAAACGTATGCCAATAGCAAATACAACTCTCTCAAAAGGAACATTTCGTGTCGATGCTACTCCGTCAACAACCTTCTGAGCAGACTTCACACGGTTTCGGTTATAACCGCATATTTGTGCCACATCCAGTGTGTAGAGGTCTGCCACATCATGTATCAATCCACGCTGATAATAGTCGTCAACTGTCTCAGGACCAAGGCTTTCGATGTTCATTGCCTTGCGAGAAATGAAATGCTCAATCCTGCCTTTTATTTGTGGCGGACACGAACTGTCGTTTGGGCAATAATGGGCTGCTTCTCCCTCAAACCGCACCAGTTCTGCGCCACATTCCGGGCAAATTCTTATGAACTGCACCTTCTCTGCCCCTTCCTGCCTCTGTTCCTTGTCCACTCCGACAACCTTCGGGATTATCTCTCCTCCCTTTTCCACATATACCATGTCGCCAATGTGCAGGTCTAATTCTTCCATAACATCGGCGTTGTGCAGCGACGCACGCTTCACCACCGTGCCAGCCAGTTGCACAGGATTCATATTTGCCACAGGGGTAACAGCGCCCGTACGCCCTACCTGATATGTAACCTCATTCAGCCTTGTGCATACTCTCTCGGCCTTAAATTTATATGCTATCGCCCAGCGTGGACTCTTTGCCGTATATCCCAAATGCCTCTGCTGCCTCAGAGAGTTGACTTTCAGCACGATGCCGTCTGTTGCGACAGGCAGATTTTTCCTCTCCACATCCCAATGCCTAATGTATTCCAGCACCTCGTCAAGCGTCTTGCACTTCTTCATTCCTTGGGAAATCTTAAATCCCCACTCCGATGCTTTCTGCAAATTCTCATAGTGGCAGCCGTCAGCAGGAATTTCGTCACCCAACAAATAATACAGATATGCATCCAAACCTCTCTCCGCCACAACCCTTGAACTCTGCGACTTGAGCGTTCCGCTCGCAGCGTTTCTCGGATTGGCAAACAGCGTCTCCTCTCTCTTAGCCCTCTCCTCGTTCAGTTTTTCAAATGAAGTCCACGGCATAAGTATCTCTCCGCGTATTTCAAACTCATGCGGATAGCCACTCCCCTCTCTCAGCCGCAACGGTATCGACTTGATTGTACGCACGTTAGCCGTTACGTCATCACCTCTTACTCCATCGCCACGAGTGACCGCCTGCGTCAGCACGCCGTCTATATATGTCAGCGAAATGCTCAACCCGTCATACTTCATTTCAGCACAAATATCGAATTCTTCACCTCCCAGTCCTTCCTTCACACGCTCATAGAACTCACGCACTTCCTCCTCGCTGTAAGTGTTTGCTAACGACAGCATCGGATACTTGTGAGGTACTGATGTGAACGCTTGATTTAGGTCGCTCCCTACCCTCTGCGTCGGCGAATTGACGTCGGCATACTGCGGATAGAACGTTTCCAAATCCTGCAAGCGATACATCATCTGGTCGAAGTCATAATCTGATACCGTCGGCTTATTTAAGACATAATAATTATAATTGTGCCTTTCCAGTTCCTTCCGCAGTTGCTCTATTTCTTCCTTTGGGGTCATGGCTATATATTACCTTTGTTATTCAGTTTGTTATAAGATGCCACAAAGATACAAAATCTTTCCCAAACAAGCAAGAGTTGGAAGTAAATGTCAAGCATAAACTTTCGCTTCCCACAACAAAACTCACGTTGTCGGATTGCATACGCAAGATTTACTGACAAATGAGTATTGCCACAATAGCAAAAAAGCAGTAAATTTGCAATGAAAACTTAATCATCCACAGCCACACTGAATGTAAGGATTTTACGTTATGAATATGCAGGACTTTTTAGTATATATCATCATCGGATGCACACTTTTCTTTATAATTAAATATGTGTATAAGCAGATAACCAATAAAGACAAGGGATGCAACTGTGGCTCTTGCCCCCGAAGTGGCGGCAAGTGCAAATGTGGAGATACTCAAAAGTGAGTAACGATGTCTAAAAGAATGAGTATTGCGAATATCATAAATGAGTATCGTTTTGAGAAAAATACTCACTTCACTATGCTCTTTTGGTAAAAAATGAGTATTGAAACAGGTAGTATTTGTTAGTAACTTTGCACTCTGTTTCAGAGAGGAGTGGCAGCCGGCACGTGTCAAGCATAACAGCCGCCACACAGTCGATAACCAAAAGGCGGATTTTCTGTAATTATTGACAACGGCGCACCACTGAAATGCCCTGCCGTTCACGATTACAATAGTCAGCCGTGACAAATTATAATAG
>JAFLUT010000045.1 GCA_022508665.1 Prevotellaceae bacterium
AGAATATCTGCCTGTCACGCAGGGGGTCACGAGTTCGAGTCTCGTACGCACCGCAGAAAAGGAAAGGAGGTCATTGACCTCCTTTTTTATGTTGATGAAGGTTGTTAGCCAGTATATGAGATTTTTGTCAGCCAGTATATGAAATGAGCCTCAACTTCTCTGTTTCAATCTTCTTTCCTCCATTATAAAGAGCCAGAAAAATCAGCGAATCAGCAGATTTTCAACTGTTTTTTGCTCCATTTCAATGTTTTTTGTTTTATAATCATTGCAGTTTTCTCATTTTTTTATATCTTTGCCATGTTTTTGGAACTCTCTTAGTGTCTCTTTCGTGACCAAAGACTGACAGCCAAAAATCAAGAAGGCGTAATTGCTTTTGTCCTTTTGCTTGAAGTCTGGAAAACTTTATACGAGGACAGAGTAACTTTACGCCCATCTTGTGTAATTGATATTTCTTCAGTTCAAGCATCCCGTGCTGAACCGAGTTTATATCATACATGAGCATGGGGTGTAAGTTTCTGTTTATTCGTATAAGGGTGTTTTCCAGAGCCTAAGCAAAGATAAACGGTTATAATCTCTATGCTTTTCTTGTATATATAAGTAATGTATAACTGCCGAGAGTAGTAGGGTGTATCGGCATATAGAAATGTATCTATATGAACAAAAACATTCTCACTCTTCTGCGAGGTTTTAGCCTCAGAAAGGTTATTGGCTTCACTCTTTTGACTGTGGTTGTTATTACAATCGCATGTCTAGTTATTGGGATAACAAATGGGTTTTCTGAAACACAAATGAAGAATATTATGGGCTTTGCGTCCATCATATCGACAATGGGTAGCATGTTGATATACACAACCTTTGTTTCTCAAGCGGTAAGCAATGATGATAAGGCTGTGGTCACAGCATGGATTGTAATTGTGGCGAATATAGTTTCGCTGATAGGGTCTTTCTTGGTTTTTGGCGATTCTGACTATGGTATGCAGAATTATGGGCAAGATTTTGCAAAACTGAATATGGCTCTTAAAACCTATCCGTACACTATGATAACGAGTCTCATTTCCATTGCAGGAATGCTGTATTCCGCAAAAGATGTGAGACAGAAATTCAAGGTTGTGTGGTGGATAGCCATTTTGGCATTCGCTGTCGCGGGATGTGGTGCGTTAAGTCTCAGCATGTCCATCTTTAATTACAATACTTATGAGACCTGTGCAATCATTACTTTGGTTATCAGCCTTGTATTTATGATAATGCTGTTTTACATAGGGAAACAAGAGGCAGAAGAGCAACAATGGAGCGATGCGGTAGCAACAACCGCCTCAAATAAAGAGCAATCCTCAAAACTCGACGTGACGAACAAGGGGCAGGAATTGATGAAACTGAAAGAGTTGCTTGATGCCAATATCATAACCCAAGAGGAGTTTGACACGGAGAAAAGGAAAATCTTAAACTCATAAAAAGAACTATGGCACAATCGGTAACAGACAAACTTTTGGAGTTGAAGAGACTCTATGAAGCTGGTATCCTCACAAAGGAAGAACTGGAAGAGGAAAAACAGAAGATATTGGGGGAGGATGCACGACGGAATGAAATCGTTGTACAGAAAAGCGTTTCAGCACCCTCAACCACAACAGAGAAAGATAGCAAAAAAGGGCTGTGGATAAGCATTGGTATTGCTGTGTTGGTATTGGTAGTTATAATATGTGTGGTCGTATCAAACAACAAAGAACCAAAGGATGATTACGATTATTATGACGATGTCGTAGCAGATAGTGTCGCTGTTGATGAATACAGTGAGTACATGGGTGATTATAGCGATGATTCTTACTTGCTGTATGGTGACGGCGATGGCGACGACATAGATGACATTGACGTGTGGAGTGGCACTTATGTAATCACAGGATGTGTATACCGTGTAAGTGATTCAAAGGCAATACTGAACTTGGAGGAATGCGAGCGAAGGTCCTATTATATTGGAACAATGTACTTGATGCTTGGTGCAGAAGAGAGCGACGGTCAATTCAATGACTATCAAGGCACAATGTATGCCAATGTGTATGCCAGGCAACAGGGCGACCAACTCGTGGTCACGTTGGATGATTTTACATTAGGAGACGGAGTGTTTCAAGAATTATTTGACTCATTCAGACAAGGACAGCAGATTTTCTGTATCACACACTCTTATGGGGAATATTCAGTAAGCCCATTAGAGGAAATGAAAAATTTCTTTGACGGCATAGGCTGTGGTAATTATATATATAAGCAATGATAATAAACATTAACTAATATTTATAAACAATTAAAAACTTACTATTATGAAAAAAAAGTTATTTATTATCTTTGGAGTATTTCTTTTGATGTCATGTGGGCACAAAGAAAAAACCTCAATACAAAAATGGGAATACAAAGTTTTGAAGTTTTGCTATGGTAATCTAATTAATTTGGCTGAGAAAGAAGAGAGGAGTTCTGTTCATGCTGTAGTAAGAGATAACCTAATACCATTGGAGGATAGTTTATCAGTTTTAGGAAAAGATGGTTGGGAACTTATTTCTACATACACAACGATAAGTACATCATTCCCTAATTTTGGTGATGACAAATATGTAACAGGTATACGCGAACAAACTGCAACTCGTGCTCTTACCGCTATCTTGAAACGTCCTTATCTTGAAACAAGCGATAAAGGTAAAACGAAAAAAAGTAAAGAAAAATAATGTATTTTAACAAATAAATAATTATTGTATATGAATAAAAATCTTAAATCAACAACAATGGTAACATTTTTCAATAAATATTTTTATGGTGGGATCGTAATTCTATGTATATGTGGTTTTACCTCGTGTAACTCTGATAAAACTTATATCAGTCAACTTCAACAGCAAATAGATTCTCTTTCTAACGTGGTAGTTGGTAAGGAAAGTGTGATAAAGCAACAACATGACACTATTGTGTTGCTTAAATACCCTGCAGACCAGCGTTTGGCAAAAATCAAAGCACTCATTGCGGAAGAAAATTATTCTAAAGCGAAATCCGAAATAGCAAATCTTCAAAAAGTTTTTCCAAATTCTTCAGAGGCTGCAGAATGCCCTGCTTTTATTCAATCAATTGATGCAAAATTGGCAGAAATAGAAGCAGAAAAAGAAAGGGTACGTGCTTTGGGTTTTAAAGCATTAAAAACATCTTCAAGTGTTTCTATAGATTATAACACAATATCTATCAGCGGAATAAGTGTTGGCGGGCAGTTCGTTCACGATGTATATGGATCTTACTCGGATGATCGGGTTTCTGAGACAGCGGATCGTGGCAATAAATTTATAACCGCAGAAATGAGTGTTACTTCGACTTCTAAAAATCCTAATATCCCTACGCTTGCTATATATTCAATCATAGGAGACAAACTGGAATTGAAAGGAACTTGTAAAATTGAAATGGCAAGGTGGGGTCATTATGGCATGTATCTCGGTACTGAGCCTGACAATAACAATGACTTTTCTAAAGTAAGTACTGTTAAATTTAAACTTGGTTGCGAATTATCTGAATCGGTTTTCTCAAACCCTTATATGGTAGCGTTGAAAAAGGCAAATACGCAGTTTCGTTATACTGATAGAATACGACGCCCGGAGATATATTATTCTGGTACAGCAGGATATCCTAATATGCTGAATATTGACAACTTTAATAATGGAGATTATGTCGCTATAAAAATTGCAAATCTTTGAATTTTGTTGTAGGTATTTGTATAAGTTGTATAAAAGAGGAAAGACATCAAAATCTTTCCTCTTTTATCTTATCCTTATATAAATATCTTCAAACTTTTTCTACTATGTGAAATCTTTGTGGTAAGGGAAAGAAATATGAGTAGAGTTTTGTATAATTGGGCTTTTTGTCGTACCTTTGCAACCTCAAAAATTCACATATATATAATAGTATCATTATGAAACAACAATGGAGAGGATTTAAGGGCGTTAAATGGGTTGAAGAAGTTAACGTCAGAGATTTCATTCAGAACAACTACACTCCTTATGATGGCGACGAGAGTTTCTTGGCTGGACCTACGGAGGCGACAAACACGCTGTGGGGAAAGTTGCAGGAACTGCAGAAGGAAGAGCGTGCCAAGGGCGGTGTGCTTGATATGGAAACAGAGGTGGTAAGCAGCATGACTGCATACGGCCCTGCATATATTGACCCTGCGACTAAGGATTTGGAAAAAATTGTGGGTTTGCAGACAGACAAGCCGCTGAAGCGTGCGTTTATGCCATACGGTGGCATAAAGATGGCGGAGCAGGCTTGTCAGACATACGGCTATCAGCCAAGCGAGCGTCTGCATGAGATTTTCACTAAATACTGCAAGACTCATAACGAGGGTGTGTTTGATGCTTACACGGACGAAATGAAGCGTGTGCGTCACAACCATATCTTGACTGGTCTGCCAGATACTTACGGTCGTGGTCGTATCGTGGGTGACTACCGTCGTGTGGCTCTCTACGGTATCGACTATCTGATTGAGCAGAAGGAGATTGACAAGTACAACTGCGGTAAGCGTTCGATGAGCGAGGAGATTATCCGTCTGCGTGAGGAAATCTCTATGCAAATCAAGGCGTTGAAGGAAATGAAGAAGATGGCTGAAATCTACGGATACGACATTTCTCAGCCAGCACAGAATGCCCGCGAGGCTGTTCAGTGGCTGTACTTCGGCTATTTGGCTGCGGTGAAGACACAGAACGGTGCGGCAATGTCGGTTGGTCGTGTTTCTACATTCCTTGACATCTATATTACTCGTGACCTTAACGAAGGCACGCTGACTGAGAGCGAGGCGCAGGAACTTATCGACCACCTCGTGATGAAGTTCCGCATGGTGAAGTTTGCACGTATTCAGTCATACAATGAACTCTTCTCGGGCGACCCAGTATGGGCTACTCTTGAAGTTGGTGGTATGGGACAGGACGGTCGTCATCATGTGACGAAGAACTGCTACCGTTTCCTCCACACGTTGCAGAACATGGGGCCTTCTCCAGAACCAAACCTCACTGTGCTTTATTCACCACGTCTGCCAGAGAACTTCAAGCGTTATGCTGCGAAGATTTCTGTGGAGACAAGCAGTATTCAGTATGAGAATGACGATGTTATGCGTCCAATATGGGGCGATGACTACTCAATCTGCTGCTGCGTGAGTGCTACTCAGACAGGTAAGGAGATGCAGTTCTTCGGCGCTCGTGCAAATATGGCGAAGACATTGCTTTATGCTATCAATGGTGGTGTGGATGCAAAGACTCGCGAACAGTGCGGTCCTCGTTTCCGCCCAATCACAAGCGAATACCTCACATGGGAGGAACTTGAGCCTCGTTTCCGCGATATGCTCGACTGGTTGGCAGATGTGTATGTGAACACGCTGAACCTCATCCACTACATGCACGACAAGTATTTCTATGAGGCAGCAGAAATGGCACTCATCGACACAGATGTACGCCGCACATTCGCTACTGGTATTGCAGGTTTCAGCCATGTGGTTGATTGCATCTGCGCTGTGAAGTATGCCAAGGTGAAGATTATTCGTGACGAGACAGGCTTCAATGTTGACTACGAAGTTGAGGGCGATTTCCCACGTTACGGAAACGATGATGACCGTGCTGATGAAGTGGCTGTTTGGGTGCTTAAGACATTCCTTGCGAAGATTAAGCGTCACCGCACATACCGCAACTCTGAGCCAACGACTTCTATCCTTACTATCACATCTAACGTGGTGTATGGAAAGTACACAGGCAATCTGCCTGACGGTCGTCGTGCCGGCACTCCTCTTGCTCCGGGTGCAAACCCATCATACGGTGCTGAGAAGAACGGTTTGCTTGCATCGCTCAACTCTGTGGCAAAAATTCCATACGAATATGCACTCGACGGTATCTCTAACACACAGACAATCAGCCCAGACACTCTCGGACACAACGACGAAGAGCGTGCGAAGACGTTGGTAAACGTGATGGACGGATACTTCACTCGCGGTGCACACCATCTGAATGTGAATGTCTTTGGTGTTGAGAAACTCAAAGATGCTATGGAGCATCCAGAGAAGCCTGAATATGCAAACTTCACTATTCGTGTCAGCGGATATGCCGTGAAGTTCATCGACCTCACTCGCGAACAGCAGGAGGACGTTATCGCTCGTCAGGCACACACTCGCATGTAATTTAGATATTGGAATGCGGTTGCCGATGTATTGCGAATGCCGCATATAATTACCAAATTTATGTGATGGAACATATCGGTTACATACATTCGACCGAATCCTTTGGCTCAGTAGATGGGCCGGGGATTCGGTTTCTCATTTTCTTGCAGGGGTGTCCAATGCGTTGCCGCTACTGCCACAATCCCGACACATGGGCAAAGAATGGAGGGACGGCAATGACTGCCGACGAACTGCTTGACAATGCTGAACGATACCGCAGTTATTGGGGCAACGAAGGTGGCATAACGGTGAGCGGAGGAGAGGCTTTGTTGCAGATAGATTTTCTTGTGGAACTATTCACAAAAGCCCATGCAAGAGGGATAAACACTTGCCTCGACACCTCCGCACAGCCTTTCACTCGCAACGAACCCTTCTTCAGCAAGTTTCAGCAACTGATGGCGCAAACCGACCTTGTGTTGCTTGACATTAAGCACATTGATGATGAGGAGCATCGTAAACTCACGGGGCATTCTAACGGTTCTGTCTTAGATTGCGCACGCTATCTTTCAGACATATCTGTCCCCGTGTGGATTCGCCACGTGCTTGTGCCGACTATTACTGACGATGAGGCACATCTGCAACGACTGCGAACCTTCATTGATACGCTTAAAAATGTGGAAAGGGTAGAGGTACTTCCATATCACACGCTTGGAACATTCAAATGGAAGGAACTTGGTATTCCGTATACGCTTGATGGCATTCGTCCTCCAACGGCTGAGCAGATGCAGAAAGCAGAGGAGATTTTGAAAGGATAGATGTTATAGGATATAAAGAAAGCAGATGATTTAAATCATCTGCTTTCTTTATTGTTAGATAATAATTCTTTATCGCAAGTAAATCTTTCGAGTATATTTCCCAATCTTCACGATGTAAAAGCCACGCTGCAAATGTGACAACTCTATTGATTTTGAAGGGCTTTCTATACGTTGAGAATATACCTTTTCTCCTGTGAGGCTGAATATCTCTATTGCAAGACCTTCCGCATTTTTCACACGCAGATTAGCATCGCTTACGGTAACTGTTATCTGTTGCTGTTCTGTTTCTATTTGACTGTTCTGTACATCTTGTGCAGACATGATAGCAGGAACATAGAGACAACAAGTAATTAGAAGAAGTTTTATTGTGTTGCGTAATGATTTAACCATACACTAATTGCTTTTATTTTGCAAATGTAGGACTATTTTTCTTTTTCTACAACTTTTTTCGGAAAAATATGTCAATAAAGAGTTTTAAAGATTGTAAAATACCACTTATTGGATGGCATCATTATGCATATAACACAATTTATTTTATCTATAGAACTCCTTTTTCCCTGCACTCAGAGTGTTCTTCATCAGAGAGCATATAGTCATTGGACCAACACCGCCTGGCACAGGGGTGATGAATGAGCATTTGGGGGCTACATTCTCGAAGTCGACGTCGCCACAGAGGCGGAAACCAGACTTGCGTGTCGTGTCTGGCACGCGTGTTGTGCCTACGTCGACGATGACTGCGCCGTCTTTCACCATGTCGGCTGTGACAAAGTTGGGCTTTCCGATGGCGGCAATGATGATGTCCGCCTGCTGGCATTCTTCCTTCAAGGTCGTCGAGCTGCTGTGGCATACCGTTACGGTGCTGTCGCCATATTGCTTCTGCATCATCAGTTGTGCCATTGGCTTGCCGACGATGTTGGAGCGGCCGAGGATTACGCACTTCTTGCCGCTTGTCTCGATGCCGTAGCGCTTCAGCAGGGTGACGATGCCGAGAGGGGTGGCTGAGATGTAGCAGGGCAGACCGATTGCCATACGACCAACGTTGATTGGGTGGAAACCGTCAACGTCTTTGCGATAGTCGATGGCTTCAATCACTTTCTGTTCCGATATGTGCTTTGGCAAAGGCAACTGCACGATGAAACCGTCGACGTCGGCATCGTTGTTGAGTTTCTCCACCTGTTCCAGAAGGAACTCTTCCGTTATATCGTCTTCGAAGCGGAGTAGGGTAGATTTGAAACCGCATGCCTCGCATGCCAGCACCTTGTTCTTCACGTATGTCTCGCTTCCGCCATCGTGACCAACGAGTATTGCTGCCAGATGCGGGCGCTTTCCTCCTGCATCTATGATTTGCTGTACTTCCTCGGCTATCTCTGCCTTTATCGCTGCCGCCGTTGCTTTTCCGTCAATTAGTTGCATATATATTATATATAATGTGTTTGTGGTTAAAATCTTGGCATGCCCTTCATTCCCTTCATGCGTTGCATTTGAGCCATCGCCTGTGCCATCTTAGGGTTGGTGAACTGGCGCATCATCTTTCGCATCTGCTCAAACTGCTTGGTCACGCGGTTCACTTCGTCTATGGAAATGCCAGAGCCTTTGGCGATGCGTTGCTTGCGCGACATATTGATGCACTCGGGATGCTCACGCTCGTATGGTGTCATTGAGCCAATCATCGCTTCGACCGACTTGAAGGCGTTGTCGTCAATCTCAACGTCTTTCAGAGCCTTTCCAACGCCAGGAATCATCGAGGCAAGGTCTTTGATGTTGCCCATCTTCTTGATTTGGTTTATCTGCTTCAAGAAGTCGTTGTAGTCAAACTTATTCTTGGCAATCTTCTTCTCCAGTCGCTTCGCCTCTTCCTCGTCAAACTGCTGTTGAGCCCTCTCCACGAATGACACGATGTCGCCCATGCCGAGGATGCGGTCTGCCATGCGGTCGGGATGGAACACGTCGAGCGCCTCCATCTTCTCGCCCGTACCCACAAACTTGATAGGCTTGGTAACCACCGTGCGGATAGAAAGAGCCGCACCACCACGCGTGTCGCCATCGAGTTTCGTCAATATGACGCCGTCAATCTCAAGACGCTCATTGAATGTCTTAGCAGTATTCACAGCGTCTTGTCCCGTCATGGCATCCACTACGAGCAGTGTCTCATGCGGATTGACAGCCGCCTTTATCTGCTCAATCTGCACCATCAGTTCTTCGTCAATCGACTGACGACCTGCCGTGTCCACAATCACCACGTCGTATCCCTTTGCCTTAGCCTCATGGATGGCGTTTTTCGCCACGGCGATAGGGTCGGTCGCTCCTTGCTCGATGTAGCAAGGCACATCAACCTGCTCTGCCAACACGCGCAACTGCTCCATAGCGGCAGGGCGGAAAGTGTCGCACGCAGCGAGGAGTACTTTCTTATGGTTCTGCGTCTTCAGTCGTAGGGCAAGTTTGCCCGACATTGTCGTCTTACCAGCACCGTTGAGACCTGCCATGAGAATGACCGTAGGGTGTCCAGAAAGGTTCAGTTCTGTTGCCTGACCTCCCATCAGTTCAGCCAGTTCGTCATGCACAATCTTCACCATCATCTGCCCCGGCTTCACCGCTGTCAGCACATTCTGTCCCAACGCTTTCTGCTTCACGGTATCAGTGAATGTCTTTGCCACCTTATAGTTCACGTCCGCCTCAAGCAATGCCTTTCGTACATCCTTCAGCGTTTCCGCAACATTTATCTCGGTGATTTTGCCTTCACCTTTCAGTATTTTGAAAGACCGCTCAAGTCTTTCACTCAGATTTTCAAACATATATCGTTATTTCTTTATTCCTTTATATATAAAAAACGCAATGACCGCCACCACAAGAATTATTGCCGTGATGCCAATGATGTGCGAATAATGCGCAATGATGTCAATCAACTCCTGTTTAGGGACAGTTGAGTGAAACACAGCCCCTATGCCCACAAGAATACTGTTCCACAGCGCCGCACCAATGCTGGTGCAGAAGATGAAAGACAACAAATTCATCTTTGCCAAACCTGCAGGAATGCTGATGAGTTGCCGAATGGCAGGTATCATACGCCCAATGAGAGTTGATGTCGCACCGTGTCTGTGGAAAAACACTTCCGCCTTCTCAACTTTCTTGGCATCTATCAGACACACATGCCCGAAACGGCTGTTGGCAAAGGCATACACGATAGGACGCCCCAACGAATAAGCAAGCGCATAATTTACCAATGCTCCAATCAATGCCCCCAGCGTTCCAAACAAAATAACCATAGGATAAGTCATTTCCCCAGTCTCCGCTGCCATATATGCAGCAGGTATCATCACCACTTCCGACGGAAAAGGAATGAACGAACTCTCGATAGCCATGAACAGAACAATCCATCCATAACTCAAATTGTCGAGCGCCCCATTTGTAAGGTTAAGAATAAAATCTTCCATAATATGCCTGCAAAGGTACAATTTTTTTTGCAAACAATAGGGGCTTGTGCAGATAAACTTTTTAGAAAGCCATGAAACAGTTATTTACAGCTGCTTTCACTGCTATACACTCCATCTCGATGAGCCATGTGGGACGGCACACAGGAGCGAGTGTAACGACGTATGGTGTTTGCGGAAATTTCTCTTCAAACATCTTCTTCACCACTTCATAGTCAGCAATGTCACGCAGATAGACGATGATTTGCATAATGTCGTCGTTGCCCATGCCGCCCTCTTCAAGCAGTTTCTCCACGTTCTCCCACATGCGGTGGGTTTGGTTCACGATGTCTCCCACGTGTACCACCTCACCCTTGTTGTTGATAGATGCCGTGCCAGAAATGTAGATGTGATTGCGGTCGCCATACTGCATAAGTGTGCCGCGCTCGAAAGTCACGCCATATTCGTAAGTCTTGTTTAGGTGAGTTAGAGCGTAGAGGTATCGCTGCTGCTCGGGCTGAAAGCCAGTGATGGCGTAGCACCCCAGTTGCACGATGGCTTTCGGGTCGGCAGGGTTGCCGCCTATGCCTGTGGAGGCAATGTAGTGGGTGTCTTGCGTAAGCCCTTGCTCAATGAAGATTTCTCGGCGTGACTTCACGAGACCAGCGTATTGTGTGTCGACATCACGCACGAAGAACCATGTGCGGATGCAGTTGTCGGCAAGTGTAGCACCATGCTGCTTGAGGATGTCCATATATGCAGAGAGAGTCTTTTCTGTCTGCACATAAGAGCCGTCTGCGCTGCTGTCGGTCAGTCCCATAGTGTAGATGTGGCTGTATCCGTTGTGCGTTGCAATGGTAGAGTCTGCTGTGTGCGTGATGTTTGTGCCTTGCTGCAGATAGAGCCACAGGGCTATTTTTGAGCCATCAAGCGGTGGCTGCTGTATGTATGAAATGGTGCATTGGTCGTCTTCGTTAATGAGCGGCACTTGGTTGGTCGCATCGCTGAGGAAATAGCGCTTGAAGACGGTGCTTGCGCCAGATAGGGTTTCAAGGTTTGTCAGATGTTTCTCTGCCTTTTTCAGACGGGCGAGTTGGTCTGCGAATGTCTCGCCTCTCGGGTCGATGTGCAGCATCGCATGGAACTCCGTCACCTCGCCTGCATGGAAGCGCGAGAGTTCGATGCTTGCTCCATATTCTTCTATGTTTATCTCTTGAAATTCCATAGTTAGTTGCAAAGGTAATGATTATTTCGTTTTCTCTATGTACGATTTATGATTTATTTACTATTTTGCGATAATCTCTGTTTAGTTGGCATAACTATGCATTCCCGTCAGCAGGTAGTTACATCCGAAGTATGTCATCAGTATAGTGAGAAAAGCGAGGCGAAGGTATATCTTCTGGTGGCGTTCCGAGCGAAACCACGGAAGCGTGGCAGGGTGCAAGGGATACATGTAGACGATGAGCGATATGAGCGCCCACGTTTCCTTCGGGTCCCAACTCCAGTATGCGCCCCACGCCGTCTTTGCCCATATAGCGCCGAGGATGATGCCAGTGGCAAGCAAGAGTTCTGCCCATATCAACATTGCGCGGTTGGGGCGGAACAGAAGGAGGGCGAAAAGGCAATAGGAAATCATAATGGTGGTGACGTGCGATGATAGCCACGGACTTTGAAGCACTGGCATCAGCGATGTCACTTGTGGGTCTAATGCTCCGATATGTGCAACGAGCAGGGTTGAGGCTGCCACAATGAGTGCCGGGAGGTCATTCTTATGTGTGAAGCAACTGAAAAAAAGTGCTGTGAGTGCCACGATGAGCAGTGTTTCGTATGTGCTGGTGAGGGGCAGATGGTCGGATATGTACCATCTAATACCAAGAGCCGTAAGCAGGAAAAGACTGAGGATGCACTTGACAGACAGGACTGACAGACGTATGCCTTTCACGTTCTCTTTCTTCTTCATTCTCAGCAAGAAAAGAATGAATGCTAATGTAAAGCATGAAGCAAACAGTATTGTGTCCCACGGCACAACATTATAGAGAAGTTCCGCCTGTACCTTCTCTTGCGAAAGCGGTTGCACGCCTTGCGGCAGAGGGGCAAACAGCATCCCTTTCGTGAGCATACCGACAAGTATGAGGCGGTCTTCGATATCGGGAAACTGATTGGGCATGAGGCGATAATTCCCCTGCTTGTCGAAAAAGTCAGAGAAACGTGCATTCTTTGTCGCAATACCCAACAACTCTTTTGCTTCTGACTTTTTCACTTTAATCATCGCCACATCTTTCCAGTCTTCGGGATATTCCGCCCACGATAGCAGCACCTGCTCGGGTGTCAGCCCTTGAAAAGTCGTCTTGCCAGTCAGTTTCAGCGTGAAATCACGAGCCACGGTGTTGAGCGGACAAATGCGGTTGTTGTACCTCACTTGCACAGCGCGCATGGAGTCGGCTTGAGCCTTTTCCACTACACGCACTTCCGAGGCATTCATGGTTGGTATTGTCAGCAGAAAAAACACTGTAGCGGCATAGCGTTTTCGGCGAATAAAGCGCCATACACATCTGACATGTGCCGGAATGCAAGGAAGAGTTGCCATAAGAGCCATTCCCCATAAGGTGTAAAACCACCACGCCTCATATATGTGTTGATGGGCAAATTCTGTGCCATAACTATTTTCTAAAAGAGTCGCAATCGCCATGATTACCGTTAGAATGGCATATAGAGCGAATGACGTGCGGCGTATGTGCTGTATGAGATTTGATTTCTTCATTATCATCTATTATGACTCTTTCTTTACATTTGCGATACAAAGTTACTGCTTTTTCCTTTATGTGGCAATACTCAAATGTGGGTAATTAGGAAAAGGGCAATTGATGAACGACAGGTATTCATTATCCATTCTCGCCATATTGCTTCACAGGCTATCATCACCAAAGGGAAAGTGCCTGCACCGCCAGTCGCCACACCCATACCCCGTCTGCCTGATTTTACCTGCACCATTTGCCACTGAAACGGTGTGAGTCACACCTCTGAAGCGGTGTGAGTCAGACCTCGACGGCGGTGTGACTCACACCACCAAAGTGGTTGTTAGCGTGGCAGGAGAAGGACAAGCGAATGAGCGCCTATTCCTTTGCCCCGCTATCAATCCAAGCCTTCACTATGTCGATGAATGCAGCGTACTTCTCTTCGGCGAAAAGTCCGAGGTGTGAGTAACTGACATTCTCGTCTCCTTCCGTTATCACCTTGTAAAAGAAACTGTTGGAGGCATCGTAGGGCAATACACGCATTATGGAAGCCTTCTTTTCTGCAGGAACATTAACGATAGACGCGTATGCGTTCTCTGGCGTGAGGTCAAGATTGGCAGCGGCATTTGTACCTCTGTGGCACATAGAGCAGTTGGTGCTTGTGCCTTGCAAAACGCATCTGTTGATTGTCGCGAACATTCCTACATTGAGTTCGCCAACATCAATTCTGATGGTGTCTTTGCTGTCGTAAGTATCATGTATTTCATAACGATATAAAGTCGCTATGCGTTTGCGAAGTGAGTTTACAATGGCGATTTCAACGGTCGTTGATTGAGCAGGTATGTTGGAAAGTCTTATAACCTCCTGCATATCATCAGCGGCAGAGGATGGCAACACCTTCTGAATGAGTGAGTAATCGCTCTCTTCGTCAAAAGCCGCAGCAACAACGGAGTAATTTCCTGTCCATGTGTTTTGACTTCGGAAAGTGCCTGTTATCTGCACGTTATATCCTTCCGCATTGTGCTGAAACACAGGGTCGTCCACATGCCCGTCGTCGCACGATGTGGCTGCCATACAGATAACGCATAATGTGCTGAAAAGTGATAGTTTGGTTTTCATTCTTCTATGGGTTAGAATGTGTATTGAAGCATCACTGTGGCAGAGTGCTTGGCAATGCCGAGATCGTCGTTGTCTCTGTCTAACTGTGTCTCGTGTCCCGTCCTGCCGATGAACTGATACATGGCAGAGAGTTTCAGTCCTGTGCCTTTTATGAAATGGTTTACTCCGATGGCTGGCATATTGAGGAAGCCATCCTTGCTTGTGCCGTTGCGGTCGAGGAAGTCATAGCGGAGGGCGAGTTGTGTTTGAGGAGTGACAAAGTAGCCTCCCTGCACATATCCACCTATATAATTATATGTGTCGTCAATCTTCTGACGATTGGTAAAACCTACATTCATATAATAGAACTCTGCTCCGAGGTAGAGTTTCTTGTACAGCCATGTCGCTTCAAGTCCGAGGCGAGTGTCGTTGGTGCTTTCGCTTTCGCTCTCCACGTTGATGTTGGCAGATGCGGCAAGTTGAAACTTATTCTCTTTCAGCATGTTCGGATTGCCTTGTGTGGCAGGCATAGCACCCTTTGGCGACCAAGTGAAACGTGTGGCATATAGCAAGGAAGGGATGTGCCAGTCGTCAGAGAATGTCTTTGTGGCAGTGTTTATCGTTGCACCAGTGCCATTGAATACACCTGCCTCATATCCCCACCACTTGCCAATCTTTCCGTGTGCCATCACGCCGAGGTCGAACCCCGTGCCAATCTTCGGAGTGATGGCATTGAGAGAGTAGGGCATAATGGTAGTTGCGGTGAGCGATGTGGGGAGATTTGGCAAAAGGGTCTCGCCTAATGTCGTCAGATAGGCATGGCTGAAAGGAGTCTTGAACTTACCGACCTTTATCGCCAATCCATCGCTTGCCTTCACATCAAACCATGCTTGCTGAAGCAATGCTCCTCCCGACTGCGAGGCATTGATGGAGAGGTTGTAGGTGACAATCTTGTATGCCTTTCCCGTAAATCCTAACACGGCGTAGGGGAAAGCAAAGCCTGAGTTTGCCACATTGTCTTGGTTGTATGCTTTGTCAAGCCCTTCATCGTCGTAGTAGTTGAAGTTTGCCGCTGTCTGAAGCATCAGGTAGGGCTTGAAAGAGAAGTTTCCGTTCTTGCTTTCGATTTGAAACATACGGTCTGCGCCGATGGTGACGACTCCGTTGTCTGTGTCGTATTTCTCGTTTTGGGCGGATGCCGATAGTGCTGTGAGTGTCGCTATGGCTGTGATATAGAGTGCTTTCATTGTAGTGTGATTGTTTGTTATAGATGTTTTTATAGTGATTCAAGGAATTTTAGTAATGCTTGGCGGTCTGCCCTGTCCATCTTCTTGAAGAGGTTTTTGCTTGCCTCGCCCTCTCCGCCGTGCCACATGATGGCTTCGGTGAAGTTTCTGGCTCTTCCGTCGTGCAGGAAATATGTGTGTCCGTTTACCTTTTTCTGCAAGCCAATGCCCCACAATGGTGTGGTACGCCATTCGTTGCCACGGGCTGTTCCGCTGACATAGTTGTCGTTCAGACCTACGCCCATAATCTCCGAACCCATGTCGTGCAGGAGATAGTCGGAGTAAGGATGCACCGTCTGACTGCCCAGCCACGGAAGTTCCGTGCCGTTCAATAGTGCCGCTCCTCGTGGACGGGTGTGAAGGGTGGTAACGTGGCAGAGGTGGCATTTAGCCTCATAGAATTTCTGTTCTCCTCTTGACACAGCCTCACGTTCAGTTATCGTCTCCGTCTTTCCGTCTGAATGTGTGAGAGTTACATTGGTTGTCTTGCTTCCCAAACGGCGGGCAGGTACTCCGAGACTGTGCATGTAGAGGTCAACATTCTCCATATCTTCTGTTGATACATCCAGTTGGTCGTAAGTCAGTCCCATCATTGAGCCTTGTGCCATTTGCAACTGACCTTCGCAGATTTCTTCGGGATAGCGAGAGTTTGTCGCTCCCATATCGGAGGAAAAACCGAGTTCCACGGTAAGGTCGAGGTGATGTGCTTTATTGCCCGACAAGCCAACGCCTGTCACGCCTTTTTCTGTGATGTAGTTGACACGCCCCGATATTCCATATTCAGGATAGTTGCTCTTCATTGCCAACTGCTCAATTTCATTGCGGTCAAGTGCCATCATCTGCCCCATTCCCACATGGCGGAGGGGAATGCGGACGGTGCAGAAAAGGTCTTCGGGACGGATTTCCACAGAGTCTTTCTTCACATTGTCCCACATCTTTTTATACCATTCCACGATGGTGTAGTTAGGCTTTGCCAACTCATATTCCTCGCCATCAGGAAAGCGGAACTTCTCATACTCCCACCGCACTTGCAGTTTGCCCTCTGCCGTCACTCCGTAAATAGTTTGGTCATGCACCACACGCCCGTAATCTTGGAAGAAAGCACCGTTTTTGCGTGTGATATATACGAGCATGGCAGACATACCGTTTGTGCCTGACCCATATATCGGCGTGCCGTCATCGTCATATCCGATATTGTTCCACACTCCCGGAGTGGTACGCCCTGCACTTTGATGGCAACTGCCGCACGAATAGCCGGCATAGACTGGTCCATAACCATTTGTCACATTGTCGTAAAGGCTGTTGCCACGCAGAAAACGAGTGGCATACGTTCCCGAAAGCCATTCGGCATCAATGTCGTATGCCTTCGACGAATCCCAAAAGATTGTCGATGTGCCAGCCGAAAGTGCGTAATTCTCCAAGTCTCTGGAATGGGTCTCGATGAATGAGTCAATGCCTTCGGTGTCGTCGGTGCATGATGTGGATAGCACCATAACTATCCACATCATACCCGTAATCCGTAATGCTTTTGTTGTCTGTATCATTTTACTTTACAGTACGCGGTTTGCCATCCTTGAACAACAGGAACTCCAACGTGTGGAAGCCTCGCAGAGACTGTGCCGCCTCTATCGCATCGTTGTCCTCATCATATTCGCCCGACCACTCCATATCGCTCCATGCCTGCGATTTCAGCAGATTGGCAATGCCTTCAGCATCGAGAGGCCAAGAGTCCATATTGGGGTCGAGACCTAACTCCGACACAGGACCGAAAAGGAAAGCCTCCGATGTCTCCCACGGCTGTCGTGTTGCCAACCATGCCGCACATGCTGTGGCAAACGCATTGTCTGATGGCTTTGTCTGTAATGCTTTTACAGCCGAGAGCAATTCCTTGTTCTTTGTTACAAGATCAGCGTATGTCGGCACTACCACAACATCAACGAATTGATTAACAATTGCCTGACAATCATCCTCCGACAGATTGTCGCCTATCAGCCCATTCAACGCTTCAAGGCTTGCCACGAGATTGGCACACGCCTCTATCGCCTCTACCGTTTCTGCCGAACCGATATTGTTGCGGAATGGCTGTGGAATATCGTCAATCGCCGTCCATGCCGCACATACATCTTTCCACACGTTGATTGCCGCCACCCTCGTAGCATTATTCTTCATACACTCCGCAATGATGCTTGGTGTGGCGTTCATATCGCCAATGATTGACTGATAGTCAAAGTCATTAGGATTGCCTTCCATACGCACTCCCACCATAGAGTTTGCAATAGAAAGTATATTGTTCTTATAGTCATCGCGAGAATGCCACGAATACCACGACTCCACAGCATACACCGCCTGTGTTGTCTGACCTGCTTTCCAATAGTCGTATGGCTCGCCAATCTTTGCCGTGCCTACCTCGTTGGCAATGTCTATGCAACCCTCTATGATTTGCTGCACACAGTCATTTGCCGACTTGTATCCCGACGAAGGAGTGTGTCCCTTGAATGCCTCTGCAAAGTCATTTACCCATGCCTCATACAGAGCCTCCGAGTCATTGGAAAGAAGCATTGCCACATTCACAGCATAGTTGCCCCATGCCGCAGCATTTTCTGATGTGTATTCAAGATGTTGAGCATCATTCTGCTCTGTCCCTCCGCCACCAATGTTGCCAACATTTTCGGGGTCGTCATTGTCGCTGCAAGAAGTCATCGCAGCACCAAGTCCCATAACGAAGAGACCAGCCAAAAGTAAATTCTTTTTCATATTGTTCTGTTTTTTGTTAAGAGGTTATAATTATAATTTTTACTTTATAAAGGGTGTATTACATTTTCACTTTCTCCAAAACCATCCAGCCCATCCAAAGCCAATGGCAAACTCATTCTCCGTGTTGTATTTGCCGCCACCGATTGTTCGGCTCGTATAGTCTGCTTTCACCACAAGATTAGGGATAGGTCGCCAATTGATGCCAGCCATCCACATGCTGGTTTTCAGTCTATTATCCGCATGATAAGGCGCAATAACATCTTCTTGAGAATTATAGTATTCATATCGTCCGAAAGGTATAATCCGTGGGCATCTGCCGTCGTTTACTATTCCCTGAATGTTCAACCCAACTTCTCCTCCGAATGCCACCGCCTTATGAGCGATTGGGGTGATGCGAGAGTAGGGCGATTTGTTCGAAAGTTTCGTGTTCTTCGCACTCAGCACATCGCTGTTTGTCAGATTGCCCCACAGGCAGTTCGCCCTCGCCTCCACATATTTATTTATATATTGCCCATCAAGATTATAGATGCGAACAGGAAATTTCCCAAGCCCATTATACGTCTGGCTCTTGTCTGCATTTGCTCCCGTGTCCGCACAATAATAGAATGCTCCACCGAGACGAAGCCCACGCACACCTCGCCAGTCAATCCTTGCCACATATCCGGGGCTTGTAAAGTTTTCCACCTCAAAGATGCCTTGCTTACCGCCAGCCACCCATGTGTTCCTGTTAAACCCGTTGGCGTTCAGTCCGTTCACAATCTGCACCTGATAGTCGAAAGTTCCCAATCCTTTACCGAATGTACCGAAAAACTCAATGCCCGTCTCATGCCAAGTGTTAGGCAAGATTGTCGTCTCTCCTTCTGGTCTCACCGTGCCGAAGAATGTGACAGGCTCGTGGTGGGCATTGTTCTGTCCCACAGGCACAATGACATGACATGCACGCACATTGAATGCTCTGTCAATCAACCGAGTAATATGGAACTGCTCAAGTGCCACTTCACCTCCACGCTCAATCTCCGTCTCATACTCTCCGTTTTCAGTGTTCTCCAATTCGTATGCCGTTCCCACACCGCCACTTTCAAACTCTATCTCCACACCGAGAATCCATTTTTTTGTAAACTTATAATCTCCTGCCAGCACAAAACGAGGTATGCCGATAGTGTTGCGACGTTCCTTCGGGTTGCCCTCCGAACTGCCGTAGAAACGGTTTGTTCCGTAATTTTTGAATGCCGCAACCATTTCTCCATATCCGCCAATGCGGAACGTCTTCCAGCCTCCATATTGGATGCTGTCCTGCCCTTGCTGCGCCATTGCTCCGCACGATGTGAGCAAGGCGCCCATCAGAAATAATTTTCTCAGTTCTTTATTGAATTTCATTGTCATTATATATATGGTAAAAATTTCGTTTCATGCCTGTTTCTGAAGGAGATTATTTGCTGTATAAGACGTGAACGGTTGACCGTTTATGCTCGCAGCCGCTACCCTCAAAAGTTAACAGCCGTTCCCCTCAAAAGCAGACAGCGGTTGAGCGAACTAGCAGACAACCGCCGGCATAGAAAATCTGTATTCGCCGACTATTATAATTTGTCACGGCTGACTATTGTAATCGTGAACGGCAGG
>JAFLUT010000046.1 GCA_022508665.1 Prevotellaceae bacterium
TTGTCACGGCTGACTATTGTAATCGTGAACGGCAGGGCGTTTCAGCGGTGCGCCGCTGTCGTCATGGACAGTAAAAGGGAAGTTCGGGCAACATGAAACTGTTTAACGTGAACTCGACGAACATCAGATAACCATAAATATAAATGATTCTTCATGTCATCCTAAATTCATCGAACTTACGTATTCTATGCGAATGTCAACGGAAGTATGATTTTGGCATTTACGCTTATAATTTGCTCTATGCTGGCATCGTCGATATTTTTTTGTTATTAATAGTCAAGTAATGCAACTTGTATCAAAAAACAAAATTACTACAAAAACGTAATGAACACTAAATACGAAAACCACCTCGGCCGTAAGCATCAGGTGGTAAGGATGCTGTGGACAATAACGTGGGTACTATTTGCCAACTGGCTGCCACGTTCTGTAGAAAGAAAGGAGGCAAAATAGATGAGAATCGGAATAATCACGATCTTAAAGGTCAACAACTATGGCGCAGAGTTGCAGGCTTACGCCCTGCAAGCCGTCATCAAAAAATTGGGACATGAGGCTGAAATCATAGACTATCTTTTCTACAAGAATAAGGGACACAAAAAAACTTGGCACTCAAAACCGCTGTTCAAGTTCGGTTTTAAAAAAAGAGTATCGGAGAGGCTCTATCCCATACTGACTAGAATGAGAGAGCGTAAGTCTGATGCTTATGTGCGTAGGCTCGCCAACTTTGAACAATTTCACCATCGTAATACATCTCTTTCAAAACCATTTGCCACGATTGACGAATTGTATGCATCCTGTCCTACTTATGACATTTATGTTTCTGGGAGCGACCAAGTGTGGAACCCTGGAATCTATTCTTCGGTGTTGCCCTATCTTCTTGACTTTGCTCCGGAAGGAAAGCGTAAGATTGCGTACGCCTCCAGTTTTGGCGTTGACTCGCTGCCAATAGAGGCTCGCATGGTCTATCAGGAGCTGCTGTCAAAGTATGCAGCTATTGGCGTGAGAGAAGCAAACGGTGTAGATATTGTCAGTAATCTGGGATTAACTGCAGTTAACGTACTGGATCCGACATTACTTCTGACACATGAGGACTGGATGAAGGTTTCGACGGGAGTTGATGGCCTTCCGTCCCAATATGTCCTGATCTATGAAATTACTTCATCGCCGTATCTCATGGATATTGCCAGAGACGTCGCAAAGCACATGCGTCTTCCGATGGTGAGAATATGCAAGTCGGCCTCAAAAGAAGACAATGAAGCAATCAATGTGCTTGATGCTGGGCCTTCTGAATTTCTGTGGTTGATGCACAAGGCTTCATTTGTCGTCACGAGTTCATTTCATGGAACAGCCTTTTCGGTGAACTTTCAAAAACCGTTTTTCGTGATAACTCCCAAGCGTAAAGACAACAATAGCCGGCAAAGGAGCTTGCTGAACCTGCTCGGATTGTCTCATTGCCTCCTTTCAGAGGGTGACCCTGTCCCGGATGACATGAACTTCGACTATTGCGATGCGATATGCCGACTGAATGAAGAAAGAGAAAAGTCAATTAGTTTCTTAACAAATGCTATCAATGGATAACACAGCAGGCCCCGTATTATGCAATTCCATGACATGCACCGGATGCGGTGCATGTAGTAATGCGTGTCCCGTCAATGCTGTCAAGCTGCTTCCAGATCAGAAGGACGGATTCTATCGCCCGACTATTGATTATGATCGGTGTGTCAAGTGTATGAAGTGCGAGAAGTCGTGTCCCGTCATATCGCCCGTTCTGCCTTATGAAGAATCTGATGCCGTATACGCAGTATGGAATAAAGACGCGGAAATCCGTCGTAATAGTTCTTCAGGTGGTGCTTTCTCCGCTCTTGCGCAAGCTGTCCTGGATGAAGGCGGCATTGTCATAGGAGCCGCTTATACTGAAAATCTACATCTGAAACATGTGGCGATAGACAGGACTGAAGATCTAGAACTATTGCGGGCAAGCAAATATGTACAAAGCGAAACAGGGCTGATATTCCGCGAGGCAATCCGACATCTCCAGTTGGGGCGAAAGGTTCTCTTTTGTGGAACTCCATGCCAAGTGACTGGATTTAAGGCTTTTCTAGGGGCAAAGTCATACGAGAACTTGCTATTGGTGGATTTCATCTGTCACGGTGTCCCCTCTCCGTTCTTCTTCCAAAGCTATCTCAAATGGCTGTCTAGGAAATATGGGCGTATCTCCAATTTCCGTTTCCGCGACAAGAAGAGAGGATGGTATGATGCCTTGAGGGTTGCCATGACTGACGTTCAGCATTACATGAAAGGAAAAGATGACTGCTATTGGGTTGCATATAATAATAATAATAATCTGCAAGAGGTTTGCTATGGTTGCAAGTTCCTCGGAACAAAACGTAACAGTGATATCACGATATCAGACTTCTGGAGTATCGGAAAGCGGATACCTTTTGGTCATAAAAAAGAAATCTCAAAAGGGGTTTCAATGGTTATGGTCAACACACCGTCTGGGGCGAAGATTTTCGAACAGGCAAAGAAGCATATAGACTATCAGCAGCGTGCGCTTGAGGAGGTTATCCTAGGCAACCAAGCAATACTCCGATCTTCTTTACGTCCTAAAAATAGAAGCACGTTCTATGTGGACTTGGGGACGATGGAATTTGAGGATTTTCTTAATAAATATCTCATCCCAGACAAAAAGACACAATTGGTAAAAATTTTTAGAGAGTATATGCCCACTTTCATTGTCAAGTTTATCCGATCTATCCAACAAAAATGAAAGTAGAACCTTACAAGGAATGTCTTCCGTTGAGCAACAAGCTCCGCCGGCTGTGGTGGGGCATGGTGTATGTTATCCTTTTTCGTCCGTTTGGCGGTCCTCTTTTTAGACGCTGGAGAGTTCTTGTGCTTAGATCATTCGGGGCAGCAATTGGCGAGAGATGCGCCATCAGCGCCTCTGCCAGAATATGGGCACCATGGAACCTCTCTGTGGGGGATGTCGTTGCAATTGGCCCACATACGAATATCTACAACCCAGGGAAGATAATGATAGGGAATAAGGTAACCATCTCGCAGGATGCGACGTTGTGCACGGCATCACATGATTTCACACTGGCAGCAAATCCTCTTATTACGTCACCTGTACAGATTGGCAGTTTTGCGTGGATTGCTGCGGAGGCATTCGTTGGCATGGGCGTGACCATCGGTGAAGGCGCTATTGTTGGTGCCCGTGCCGCTGTGTTCAAAAATGTGGAGCCATGGAGCATTGTTGGTGGCAATCCTGCAAAGTTTATTAAAAAACGTGTTATAAAAGATGCTTGACTTAAGCGTTATTATCCTTACTTACAACGAGGAGATTCACATCCGTAGGTGTATAGAGAATGTCAACCAGTTTGCCCGGAAGGTTTATGTCGTGGACTGCTATTCGACAGACTCAACCGTAGAGATTGCAAAGGAACTGGGGGCTGAGGTCGTTCAGCATGAATGGCCCGGCAATCAAGCGGAACAATTTAACTGGGCATTAGACAACATTGATATCCAGACAGAGTGGATTCTCCGCCTTGATGCAGATGAGTACCTGCAGCCGAAGTTAATTATGGAATTGCAGCAAGCATTGCCTTACGTTGGTGATAGCGTGTCCGCCTTCTCTCTCTCTCGCGCGCGCGCTTTCCAAGGACGCATTCTTCATCATGGCATCGTAAACAACATTCGAATTATCCGAATATTTCGCAGGGGGATGGCACGGTATGAAAAGCGGTTGATGGATGAGCATCTATCTGTGCTATCGGGGGAAATCATCAGCCTAAAGCATCAGTTTGTCGACGACAACATCATGTCCATCGGGCAATTTACAGAGAAGCACAACGGGTATGCCTCGCGTGAAGCGGCACTGCTGCTGGATGCCGAGTATAACTTAACAGACCATCGTGCAGCAACACAGACACACGGAGCGGATGTACAGAAGAAAAGAGTACAAAAGGCCAGATATACCCGTATGCCTTTGTTCTGGAGGGCATTTGGATATTTCCTATATCGATACATTTTCAAATTGGGTTTCTTGGACGGCAAGGAGGGTTTTATGTGGGACTTTTTGCAAGGTTGGTGGTACAGAACACTTGTTGATATAAAAATATATGAAATAAAGAAGGCATGCGGCAATGACAAGGAGAAAATAAAAACTTACCTCCAAAAGCATTATCAAATTACTTTATAGATGAAGATATCCATTATCACCGCCACATACAATAGTGGTCGTACACTGCGTGACACTGTGGAGAGCGTGCTTAGACAGACGTACCACAACATTGAATACATAATAGTCGACGGAGCATCGACAGATAATACTTTAGATATTATACGGGAGTATGAGACGAAATTCGGAGGACGAATGCGGTGGGTTAGCAAACCTGATCACGGCATATACGATGCACTGAACAATGGTATTGAGATGAGTACTGGCGATGCCATCGGGTTCCTGCACTCTGATGACTTCTTTACCTCGCCAGACGTGGTCGGTAGGTTGGCACGCGAACTGACAGAGAATGAAGATGTGGATGCTGTATATGGCGATATACATTATGTATCAGACAAAGATCTGGGGAAATGCATTCGCTATTATTCTTCTGCATATTTTAGGCGAAGGATGATGCTATTTGGATTCATGCCTGCTCATCCGTCGTTTTATTGCAGAAAAGAGATATATGAGAGTTTTGGGAATTTTTCTCTATCATACAAAGTTGCGGCTGATTTTGAATGTTTACTAAGATTTATTTATGTAGGCAAGATAAACTTGAAGTATGTTCCATTAGACTGCGTGACAATGCGAATAGGAGGAGCATCAACTTCGGGTATAGTCAGTCATAAAAGGATATTCAAGGACCATATAAAAGCATACTATGAAAACCATGTGCCTTCAAACGGACTGTTAGACTGCATGCGTTACATCAGCAAGGTTGCTGAAATCATTTGGGGCAAAATTCAACTATAACAAGCAAAAAACACATAGTGTAAAAATCACAGTTAAACAAATGTAGATGATATGAGCAATGTTTTTATAGCCATATTGGTGGGAATCGTGTCAATGGTAACGTCAGCCATAGTGTTTCCAATGGCACTAAGATTCGCTAAGAAACATGGTATTGTAGATAATCCTAATGCAAGGAAGTTGCAACGTATCCCTGTTCCTGTGTTTGGCGGAATTGTAGTATATGTGGGGATCTTAGCGGGAAGCCTGTTATTGATGTTCTTAATGCCGAACACTATACTGATGTGGGGATTGGTGGCAATGGCAATAATGTTAGGTATTGGTATATGGGATGATGTCAAGAATATCTCGGCCTCGCTGCGGTTTCTGATAGAAATCCTGTTGATAATCGGTTTTATTTCTATCACTGATGTATATATTGATAATTTGCACGGACTATGGGGAATCCATGAACTGACACAAGAGGTGGGAGTATCATTGTCAATATTTGCAGGAGTTGGTATTGTAAATGCTATAAATCTGATAGATGGGGTAGATGGGTATTCCTCGGGCTATGGCATCATGGCCTGTTTATGCTTTGCCATTGCCTTCTGGTCGGTATGGAGTCCTGTATTAGTGTGTATGGCAATAGTCATAATTGGAGCCTTGGTACCTTTCTTTCTACATAATGTGTTTGGTGTTAGGTCGAGGATGTTCATTGGAGACAGTGGAACACTGATGTTAGGAATGCTGATGGTAGTGATGTCGTTCTATGCGATATCCAGCAAGAGCAGCCTATCAACAATGGAACAGCACAATTTCTGCATTCCGGCATTCCTTGTAGCCGTGGGATGCATTCCTCTGCTCGATACAATTCGTGTGATGACTATGCGTATCTTGCGAGGCTGTTCGCCTTTCAAACCCGATAAGACTCACCTGCACCATCTGTTTATTGACATGGGCTTCTCGCATTTAGGGGCTGCTCTATTCATTCTATTTGTCAATGCTATGATTGTGCTTGTATGGCTCCTTGCATGGAAGATTGGTCTATCTATCGATATACAGATGTACATTGTTCTTTCCTTAGGATTATTGGTTACATTCGGATTCTACAAGTTCATGAAAGTGCAGCAATATGGTAGTCAAAATGGGACAAAATTATGGCAGGCGATGTGCAGGTTGGGCAGTTGGACGCACTGCGAGAACAAGCATTCGTGGAAAGCAATGAGAGAATTTGTTGATGGTCCCATGATGGGGAAACTACAAAATACAGATAAATACGACTAATACCACACATAGAAGATATTTTTAACAATCCATATAAAATATAGGGTAATCGTCGTTTGTCTGCATGGCAGATAAACGACGATTTTTATAGTGAGCCACGGGCTATCTTGTCAAAGAGAATTTCATGCTGACACCGAAGTCGGCAGTGGTGGTGGGGTATGACGACTGGGAGACGAGAGGCACGTTCTTTTGCCAGTCGAAGAAGCCAGAAAGGGTGAGCAATCGGCTGAAAGTATAGTCTGCTGAAACGGCTATCTTGTATGCTGTCGCACCACTGGTGGCTGTAGTAATGGCTGTCTGTATGTTGCGGTTGAGTGCATTTTGAAGGCGATATGAGAAGTCTGCACGGATGTTTAGGTCGTGACTTACTCCACGAGTGCGTGTGGTGGTGCGGCTTGAAGTGTTGTTTTTGTCATCGTCTGCCTTCTTTGAGTTTTTCGACTTTGATTTTGACTTTTTCAGTTCGGGGTTCTGTATGCCTTTCGCTCCGAAAAGGTTGATGTCTTTTATTTTATATCCAAAGCCGACAACGAGGTCATTAGAAAAGTTTTCGGTGAGCGCCACACTCGTCATGGAGAGGTTGAGGGTACGTGTTTTCTTATACTCTAATTTGACGGTCATGTCGCTTGGGAATGTCATGTCCACACCAAGCAGAGGCGAGAAGGTCTCGTTGACGCTGACGGTAGAAATGTTGTACATTGAACTTGGTATCGGATTGCCAGTAGTGACATCGCTGATGAAACCCATGTCGCCCATGTACTCCATGAAGGTAGAATATGAGTTGTAGGCACCAACAGAATATACACTCTTGTATGCGTGACTGATGTTGAAACTCTTGAAGTGGTCAGCAAACCATGGAATCATCTTTGTCAGTCCGCTGTATTTCACGCTCCAGTTTGGCAGCAGTTGCGCAAGGGTCGGGAAAATGCCAAGAGGCGATGTGAGAGCATTTTTGCCTGTGTATGCCGCAAGGAATGCTGGTATCATCACATCGGCTGAATATAGTGACACTCCACCGTTTTCAGGGTTATACACTTTGCCTGCAAAGTCATTACCTGCACCAAGCGGATAGACGGCAGAGGTGTATTGCTGTTCCAAGCGGGCTTGTATTATCGGCATATTGTCGATGAAACGCTGGAAGTGCTTGGAGTAATAGTTGTTGTTGATATTGCCTCCTGTGTCAAATGCCGAGCCAATGGATATGGTAGTCATTGAGAAACTTCCGCTCTGCGTTGCTGGCATTCCTGCATACATAAACCGGATGCTTTTCGACCTGTTGGTGGTACGAGAGGCGTTTAGGTCAATCTTGAAGTCTCGGAATGGCTCGACAGTTGCTTTGAGTTGCAGGTCTTCCATTGCCGCTGTCGTTGCAGGAGTGGTTATATTGGAGTCATTTTGCATCAGCCACCCATTGCGCGCAGCCTTGTCTATGAAACTCTCGTCCACTGCACCAAAAGCAAAGCCCAAGCCGGGCGACAGCATGCCATTAACGCTCTTCTGACCAAATGCGTCTCCCACTTCGGTGCTGAAACCCGGGAGGGTCAAGGCGTAAGTGTTGCGATAGGAGAGGCTTACATTACGAACCATCATAAGTCCACGAGCAACGACCTGAGCCGTCTTGTACCATGTGAGGTTTTCCAACGGTTGCTTAGCCACAACAGACACTTTCACTGGAATGGTGTCTCTATTCTTTATCTTAATGGTATTTTCATCCACCTTCTTGTATTTCAGATTGTATGTCTTGCCCTCTTGGGTTGTAGCCCTTACCACCAGTCGCTTTGACTTTTGACCATGCTTCACTTCCGTTGGTATAGAGTCATTTAGAGTAACCTCTTTTGTGAAGCCTTTATTCTTCTTTTCTTTGGCAGAAGAAGCGCTGTCTTTTTTGCCGTCAGCATCTTCCCCGTCTTTATTCTTGGCGTCTTTTGTAGACGTTTTGGCATTCTTGTTAGTGGAGGATTTGCTGTTTCGGTCGTTCCTCTTGTTGTTGGTACTGAACCGCTTTTCTGTATCTTCAAGAAATTTCCATTTCTTATAAAAGGTTTCAAAGTTCAGTTTCCCATTGACATTCACGGTGCGCTGCGTGCTTACGGTATGCCCAAGCGATGTGCCATCCTCCATTTCTGCACCTCTTGTCCAAGAATAATTGGAGTTGTATGAACCGTCGGCATTTACCCAATCCAAGATAGGTATCTTGTTTAGCGGCAGTTGGTATGAACCAGTGAATGTGCTATTATATGTGAGTGGGCGACCAAACGAGGCGATGCTGCGTTTCACAGAGTCTTTCCATGCAGCATACTCATCGGGGTAAAGATTTTTGTTTACCACTGTGTGAGGCTCTTCAATCTCTGCGTGTGTTGCTGATGTCCACGAAAGTTTTAGGGCTTTGAATATATCCCATCTTACAGTCAAATCACGGTTCCAAAGCATCTGGTCGGAGAAGATTACTGGCAACTGCGTATCGCCGTCAATGTCTCGCTCTTGATACTCATAGTAACTGCGCATGAGGTCTGTATTAAACGATATTGACTGCGGCAGCCATTGCAGGTTTTGGGCTTTAAGAATGTCGAGCCACTTGGATTTGCCCTTCAAATTCTTGAAAGGTTCCCATGGCTTGTATGTCGGCGAATAGTTGTAGTTGAGGTTCAGCCTCCAGTTTTCCTCATTCTCATAT
Source organism: Prevotellaceae bacterium (assembly GCA_022508665.1). GTDB lineage: Bacteria > Bacteroidota > Bacteroidia > Bacteroidales > Bacteroidaceae > Minthosoma. Next base: position 8,913 of record JAFLUT010000046.1, read on the forward strand.
ACGGTTGTTTCGCCTTCCTTGAATTTCTGACTGTAACTGTAACTTATTGCAAAGTTATTAGGGTCATACGGCATTGGAATACGGCTCTGCACACCCGACGTCCAGTTGCTGAACGACAGGTTTTTGTTCTTTGTGACAGTCTCAGTCAGACTGCTCAAAGAGTCACGCTCTGCCTTTGTTGAGCATTCATCAAACGCATCTTTGAGCAGCATATCCGTGTCGAAAGGATTATACTTTGGCGACAGTTTTTGCCATGAGTATGAGTAATAGAAAGGCAACGACATCAGCCACTTATCAGGGAAGAACTTGCCGAGTTCAAACTGCGTCGTTATGCTCCATTCATAGAGATTGTCGTCACGCCGTTCTCTCACGCCCTCTTCCAATCCTCCGAAGCCTGCCGTCTCCACATGGCCACTTACGTTAACCGAGCCGAAGTCCGACATCTGCACATTGACATTGCCCTGTGCTGCCCATCCTCCTTCGTTGCTGTAATCCTGCATGCGAAGTTCGTTCACCCACACTTCCACGCTCCCAGTGCGTCGTCCGTTGTTACGCACACCTATCATCATCGTCTTCACTTCGCCCAAAGAAGGGTTACCTATCACGCTGACCTTGTTGTTGGGGTTATTATTGTCATACTCATAGTATAACTGCGTGTAACTTGCCGCCCCCATAGCCTTAGCCTTGTTGCGCTCATGTTTCAGATTTGTGAATATGCTGAAATCAATGTCAAGCATATTCTCTTCTGGCCACACCGCCTTGCATCCTTGAATGGTGTAGGTATCGTAATGCCCCGGAGGAGTAAGGGTCAAAGGTATCTCATATTCATAATAGTTGCTCTTGTAGTCGCTTCCCAACCGTAGGAAAACACTCATCTGATTATCCTCCAACTCAGTGTCTCCCTCCAAAGCGTTGGCATGGACGAACATTTGCAGATGCTTGTAATTGCGCAGGTCTATGTTAGTAGTCTTATACACCGCACGAGCATCGCCAGTAGCGAGGTTCTCCACTGTCAGCGCAAGTGCCTGCTCGTTGTCCTGCGTAAGTTGAGGTTGTGAGGGGTCAAGGATGCGTGTTACCCCCGGAGGCAAGACATAGTTGACTGGTGTCTTGTCGTTGTTCTCTTCTATGTTTACGGCACTCGGCACAAGTGTACCGCTCACACTCGGCTTATCGCCTGTGTAGAGTGTCTGAGTGTAGTTTCTCCACTCTCCACGCACAAGGTCGAGATTGGCAAATCGCAACACCACAGGCTCTTCAAAACCAGTCATATACATTCGCATAAAGCGGATGCTTGAGAAATCACTGATGTTTCCCACCTTCTTCTCAAACTCATCAACAGGAATGCGGAACTCATACCATGTCGCTTCTTCCTGTTTCCCGTTGCGTAGTTTTACGGAGGTCTTTCGTGAGTCAACAATGAAGTTACGTCCCACAGCCAAATCCTCTGGTCTTATACTCAAATGATACTCAAAGAAATTTTCATATTCATTCATCGTATAGTCCCCATTCACATCCTCCGTGTCGGGCGTACTCTTGTATGCCGTAGAATAACTCTCACCCGATTCGCTTGTGTTTGGGGAGTTCCCTTCGGGCATATTGATACGCTTGTAGCGGTCTAGTACAGACGTGTGCGCAGCATCGAAATCACTTCCTCTGAAATAGTGATAGTTGTCTCCTGCCGGGTCGTCATATATAGCACCATAAACATCGGCATTAACTTTCCCTTGTATCTCCTTCAGATAGTTGGCATATACGCCCCATGTGCGCTCCTCCGCATCGTTCAGACCATTCAGACCTATGTCCTGCCGCTGGCGAGCGCCACTTTCATTTGAGAATGAATAGACTACAGATTTCTCGTTAGGCACACGCCCCCATGCCGTTTCTGTGTATGTGGCGGCAGAATTGACAGGCATTCCACTTTCATAATACTTCTTTCCGTCCTTCAAAATATCTTCGCTCACATCGCCGAGGTTGATGTAGAAGTCACCTCCATACTTGCGGTCGTCATTCGTATAGATGAACGGGTCAAGCATCCAAAACTCAATGTACTGCACGTTGCTTGTCTCGAAATCGCTCGTGTCAATCTTCCTCATCATACCTCCCCAACGTTTGCTTGGGTCGTTCAGTTTTCCTTGCGAGTCGAGGTCGGGGTCGAGGTTGTATGCTCCTCGCTCATTAGGATAGTAAGCCATGTTGAGGATGCTCAGCGTGTTGCTCTCTCCCGAATTGGTATCACGGTTGGGGTAGACCTCACGCACGTAGACCTCACGCACATAGTGATTGGACAACTGGTCGAGGTCACTCTTTATGTGGCTTGGAGTGAGCGATGATGAGCGGCGAGTAAACAAAGGGTCTATATTATACCATGCCAGCAATGCACGGTTGTAGCCATATCGTACATCGTTTGACAGCGTGCCATATTGCAAATGGCTCGGCGTAGATGACATCACCCATTCCTTGGGATTGCTAACATCAATCGGAGTCTTCGTGTTCTCAAAATCATCCAAATAGGAGGCATTGCCCTGCGTGTTCTTTGCAGCACCAGCATGCAACTGCGCATATTCTCCACTGACGGATATGCTGGACGGCGCTGAAAGGTTTAGGAATGGCAGTTTGTCCAACAAATTAGTCAGCCACTGAGTGTCCTGTTTCCAGTTGAGGTGCAATCCCCACATAGTGTTATTCAGCGGCTCTTCTCCCATGTTAACTTTCGATGTGAGCGGCTTCTCGCTGACCCTCATAAATGTACCTCCTATGTTAAAGTTCTTTGAGAAGTCATACTCCCAGTTTACGCCCATCATAGTTTTGCGCATTGTAGAGTATTCCGACTGGCTTTCAAGGCTCACACTCACGTTTGTGCCTGCGTCAATGATACTTTGGTTGATGATAGTCACACGCCCCATAGTATAATCCACGGTGTAATCGCTTCCTTCCGTGAGAGTTACGCCACCTGCGGTCACAACCACAGACCCCTGCGGAATGTTCATGCTTCCGAGGTCAATCTCGCTTCCGCTCGATGCCTTAAATTCTCCAGTGAGAGTGAACTTATTTTTTTCCGCAATCTGCTTTGCCACAGTCTTTGTGGAGTCATATAGTTCATAATAGCAGTATTTGTCCGCTATGCCATCGTCGCCTATACGTTGCCTCAGCCATTCGCCAAAAGGCTCTACAACAGGGAAAATGATGCGACCTGTGCTTGCCTGTATGGTATAACCCTCTAAATAGTCGAACCTTCCGTTGGGATTTGGCTTTTCGTTGTCATCCAAACGGTCTAAGTTCATCATCTTCAATAGCGTTGTCTGCTTGAACTGCTCCTCTGGAATGTAACTGAGGCTCACTCCTGTCGTATCGCTCATATACTTGATATCGAGTTTGAACCTCTCTTTCTGCACCGACTGCGCATTGAGGCTATACACGTTCTTCATCATCAAGTCCCAGTTACCCATTTGCGGTGAGTTGCTGGTATTCTTCAACAGTTTCACATACAATGCTTGGTTGTTATCCTTCAAGTCGCCCGAGAACTCTCCCACCTGATAGGTCTGCCCGCCGTATGTATACTCAAATGCCACCGCCAGCACTTGGTTGGATTGCAAAGTAGATTTCAAACTGATATACCCAAGAAACTGATTGAGAGTGTATTCAGACGATGTGAGTAGCCTTGCGTTCTCAACCTTCTCATAATCCACACCACCCTCGAGGAAAGCGTCAAGCAGAGTGCTTGTTTGGTCGGTGTTGCGAGCATCGGGATAGTCGTTCACAATGGTCGAGTAGAGGTTGTTGCTCGCATTGCTCGGGTTGACGCTTCCCGACGCAGACCATCGGGGATTACTGATTTTCGCCTGCTCGCCAAGGTCAACAAAACCTACAATGTCTCTTGTGTTTTCCGTTGCACCGCCAGTATTAGTTACCCACACCTCTACACGGTTTATGGTCACTCCATTAGTTATGTTTGGCAGGTTAGCACACGCCCTGTCGTATGTATCGTGGAAGTATTGCGCAAGGAAGAAGTGCCTATTTTCATCATAGTTATATGCCTGAATTTCAAATGACGACAACTGGCTGCCGCCTTGGCTGCTCACGGTCTTTGACTGAGATTTCTTCTGGCTGACCACCGTCTGCAAATTAAGGCGGCCGAATTGCAAGTCTGTGCGGATACCGAACAATGTGCTTGATCCTCTGATGAGGCTTGAATTGGTCGGAAATGTTACGTTACCTGCTTCAAGCAATTTTACAATATCATCGTCCTTTCCTTCATAACTGAGTTTCAAATTCTTAGCGTCGAAATCAAACGTTGCGTCAGTGTTATAATTGAGGTTGAAGTCCATCCTGTCTCCAACCGAAGCATTCATACTGATGTTTATCTTCTCATCAAAATCAAAAGCCTTAGTTGTACGGTTTCTCTCCGACAGCGAGGGATTATCGGTAAATTTGTAATTATATCCGAATTTAAGTTCCGCACTTCCCTGCGTCTTTATCCTCACTCCGCCCGGACCAAAAATTTTCTCCGCAGGCCCGAGGTCAAAGTGCATATCTGTAAAATCGAATTTTTCCTTTCCCTTAGTGGTAAAAAGCGAGTCATTACGCACCTTGAAATAGTCTCTAAAAGCCTTTGCTTCCGACCATTTCAGATATTCCTCTGGTGTCATCATCCATGGCTGACTCAAAAACTCATCGCCCAACTTCGTACCGACCTTGTACAAGCCTGAATTTACGTCATATACTGCTGTGTCTGGCTTCAAATTCTCTGGGTCTTCCAAGTCCATAGAAAACTCTTCTGAGTGCATTTCATTCGGATAGTCCGTTTTCTTTACTCTTACCGAATCGTTTACCTCTGAAAGTGCTTTCGAAGGAGCGTCCGCTGACGGTGTAGCAGAAACAGTAGCCAACTGATGAGGGCGAAACAATGAATAGGCACTATTGCTCATTGCCGCAATAGAACCCACCCCCATCATTATCAGCAAGATATATAATATATTACGAAGAGTGTGCTTCAAAACTGACTGTTTCCATTTGGAGGAGTTTTCCTCCGTTTCTCACATATTTCTATAGAAAGAAACGTAAACAGGCACACATTATTGTATAATACAGTGATTTTTTATCGACGGCAATAGTCAATGAGTTTTCCATACAACACATTGCGGCTCAACAGTTTTTCATTACCAAGTATGAAAAGTTGTTTGCGCGCTCGGGTTATGGCAACGTTGAGTTTTCGGTCAACTATACCCGATGATGTTTCGGAGACGTTTGAAAGAATATCGAGTTCGTATGGCTGGGTGATAGTTGTGCCATAAATGATAACGTCGCGTTGCGAACCTTGATAGCGTTCTACCGTATCAATAACCAATTGGTTTGCAATGTCAGAGCATAACAACTCTATTTCTGAACGAACTAATGCTATCTGTCTGCGGAATGGCACAATGATACCAAGATTTTTCGATGCAGAAAAAGGCATATTGTTTTTGGAATACAACTCAACGACCGACTTTACAAGTTGGGCAATCATTCGAGCCTCCAAAAGATTTGCCTTTGCCAGCCGCTCTTCTGCCAGAGGGCGAGGCACATTGATGAAAGCACATCGAGATGTTGCCACAAGCATTTCTGTGGCATTCTCTTCATCATAATTCATATACTGCAAGTCCTCATGCTGATGAGGCAATCCCACTGTCTGCAAAAGACTATCGTAAAATGTCTCAGATACAAAGTCTGAAATGGCAGGATGCATACGACCTTGATGGTCGAGCATGGCAACTATCTCAGCGTTGTTGCGGTTCTGCTCATACAGTCGCTCAAAAAGAGAGTTTCGGCAGTTAGTCAGTCCTATGCTATGAAGCAGAGGAGAGGTGACAGCCGATTTTTCTTCGTCCTGCACAACGACGGCAGGCAACTGCTTGTGGTCACCAATCATCACGAACTTGTCTATTGCAGACGATGTCAAGATGCCAAGTATTTGCGGCTCGAGAATTTGCGACGCCTCATCGAAAATAGCCACATGGAAATGTTTCAGTTTGAAGATTGATGCATGGCTGTTCAGCGATGCCACAGTGCTAACAAACACGTGAGTCTGCTCTACCCTATCTATCACTTTCTGCCTCGTTGTCAACTGCCCTACAGCATTTGCCAACAAATGCTGTCGAAACTGCGGAGCGCATGCCAAATCCCTTCCCAAGCGGATGTATTCAGGCTCGGGGGCTATGGTGGACAGCATTTCACATATTTCATCCACTGCCCTGTTGGTATATGCCAAAAGGAGGACGTCATGCCCCATACTCAGATGTTCTTCTACCATGCGTTTCAGCGCCACAGACGTCTTCCCCGTGCCGGGAGGACCCATTAGCAGAAAAAGGTCATCAGTCGTAGGGGTGCGTTGGCACAATAGCAACTCTCGGCGCTCCCTTTCGCAGGTGACTAGCGAAAAGATGCCACTGTATAAACTTCGGAAATTTGCGTCCACATGGTCATGCTCTATGGCATAAAATGACTCCTTGCTAAATGCCTCTTTATTTCTCTGCCTGTATTTCAGTTTCAGCCACACACGCTCATTGTCACATGCCTCTACATTACACCTAACAACCTGCTGTGATATTGCCGTATCGCCCTCAAAATCACGCTTATACAGAATGACAGAGTCACCGATGCGAAAGTTTGGCTGCACGCCGTCATCGCTCATCTTCTCCATGCACACGGCATCTACACCGTCGCTCATACGCATATCAACGACACGCACGCCAATCAGAATGTCTCCATTTTCCAATTTCACATCAACTCCAGCATTCCACAGCGATGCAAGAGAGCGTGTAGAGTCGGGGCGAGTGTCGCACACCTTGCTTTCATACTGTTCCCTTTCTATGAACTGCAAAAATGTGTAGAAATACTCTGCCGTAATGTCATCCATAGTGTACAAAGCATCAATAACCTTTTGCAGTTCGGGCAAGCACCAAGTATGCCAGAAACTGTCACTACACGTGCTTCTTCTTAATGCCTGCGGAGTCAACTTTGGCAACCATTTGCGAGCCTCATCGTGCATCAACCCAAGTTCAAGGGCGACGATGTTGTTTCTTATGTTCATCGCACGGAAAACAATGTCTTGAAAAGTGCGTTGTTCCTGCATTTTGGGATACTTGGAATATAGCAGATTGCCTATAACATCAGCATGCTTCACATCCATATTATAGTAAAGCATTTCTTTATAAAGGAGCATCTGCATGAGGTGTTCATCCTTCGCCCTTCCACGATATTCATCCCATTTTCCCGACTTCAACTCTATCAGCAACTTTCGCCCGTCCTTGTCAAGGTCTATTAGACAGTCCATACGCCCTTGCAAGCCCATTGCCTCGCAGAAGAACGACGGCTCAATGTGTATGTTTACTTCCCTTTCCCTCATGTATGGCTGGCTGCACAACTCCTCCACCACCTGCTGGATATTGGAAAATTGCCGTTTCGTTTCCTCGAAGAACTGGCTGTCTATCTCATTGCATGCAGATATATCTAACGCCCTGTCAGCAAACACCTTACGCATAGAGGTCAGATAGTCAGCATCAGGCTGATTCAGCACATCGTCAAGAAACTGGTTAGCAAAATCTCCGAGCAGAGTATATCTGGTGCTTTCCGACGGTTGCAGTTTGCTTATCAGATGATTGAACGCAGACTCTCCCCATGCCTTCACACAGCCAGTCACAGTGGTCGTATCGAGCATAAAATCTGGCTCTACAACGATGTACGCCGGGTGATATACTTTCTCATTGTCCACCGTAAACGACAAGGCATTAAACTGCATTCCTTCCCTCAACAACTGCGCCGCTTGCATAGTATGCTGATTCATCGTAACGTCCACACGAAAGAGGTCTTCCGCAGGCATTTCTTGCGACATGGCATAGATGTAAGGCTCTTCCACTTTCACCACAGTAAACCTCACACGTTTCTGCCGAGCAGAGTATTCAAGACGCTCTATCGGAGCAGGCAACTCATCCCTATCGGGCAGTCTGCCAACAAGAGCCACAGGCACACGAGTGTCCGTGAAATGCGACATCGCATCAACGAAAGAACGCACATCCACTAAAAAAGCATGCTCCTCACAATCAGCATTGTGAAGAGCCACCTGTCTCGCCCTCCAACGAAACGTATCCACCTTATGCAGCGGATAGTTCGTCAGTCGGCAAACCGCCTGAAGGCGAGAGAAAAAATCATTGTAGTCAGCAGGTAATCCCTGCGTTTTCTCTATGCACACACGATGCAAGACATCATAGAAATAACGGTACTTCCTCTCCAGCGTCTGCTCGGAGAAGAACACCTCCACAATGTCTTGCCACATGTCCTCCATTACGCCTCCAACTGCCCAACAATCTCTGTCACAGAACGGCAGCCGTGCTTATCAAGCCATTCGTTGATGCCATTTGCCACTTTCACAGTTGTTTGAGGGTCTATGAAGTTTGCCGCACCTATCTCGATAGCGGAAGCACCGGCGAGGAGGAACTCGATAGCGTCCTCTGCATTCATGATGCCTCCAATACCGATGACTGGAACGCTGACAGCCTTTGCAACCTGCCACACACAGCGGAGAGCAACGGGCTTGACGCATGCGCCGGACAGTCCGCCTGTTGCGATGCTCAGCAACGGCTTGCGCTTCTCGATGTCGATAGCCATTCCGAACAAGGTGTTGATGAGCGAAACGGCATCAGCGCCAGCGTCCTGCACAGCGAGTGCGATGTCGGTAATGGAGGTAACGTTGGGAGAGAGTTTCACGATGAGCGGCTTGTGGTATGCCGCCCTCACCGCTTTCACCACTGTTGCCGCACCTTCGGGAGTGACGCCGAATGCCATGCCTCCCTGCTTCACGTTGGGGCATGAAATGTTCAACTCTATGGCTGGTATGCCGTCAAGTTCATCGATGCGTGCGGCACACTCGGCATAGTCCTCAGGCGCTGAACCGCTTACGTTGACAATGAAGTTTGTTTTAATGTCCTTTATTTCGGGGTAGATGTGCTTGCAGAAATAGTCCACCCCCTTATTCTGCAAACCCACGCAGTTGAGCATTCCGCTCGGAGTCTCTGCCATGCGAGGGTAGTCGTTACCCTCTCGAGGAGTGAGCGTTGTGCCTTTCACAATGATGCCGCCAATGTCTTCAAGGTTCACAAAATCAGCATATTCAAGCCCGTAGCCAAAAGTGCCAGAGGCTGTCATCACGGGGTTCTTCATCGTTACCCCCGCTATGTTTGTCGTTAAGTCTGCCATAGCCTAAATCTCCCAAGTTAAATCGTTTATATCAAAAATAGGGCCCTCTTTGCACACACACACATTGCCCTTCACGGTCTTTTCCACACAGCACAGGCACGCCCCAAGACCGCACGCCATCATGTTTTCGAGGCTAACTTCGCACGGAGTATCCGTTGCTTTGGCATAACGAGCCACGCTGACCATCATTGGCTTAGGACCACATACCGAAATGCGGTCGAACTTCTCCTTATTTAATAATGTATGCTGAGTGACAAATCCCTTTTCGCCCTCAGAGCCATCTTCGGTAGTCACATACACAGGTGCAATCTGCCCGAACAAGTCCAGTTCGAGCAGGTCGTTCTTGCTCCTCGCACCAAGCAGAAAGACTGGCTGTGCGCCGTTGTCTCTCAGATATTTTCCATAGTCGAGCAAAGGGGCAACACCCACTCCTCCTCCGACGAGAAGCACCTTCTCTCCCTGCCTCTGCACTGGCGAGAAGCCATTGCCCAGTGGGAACACAAGGTTCACTTTATCCCCCACCTTCAACTCCGCCAACCGATGTGTGCCTTCACCAACCTTCTTGATGAGCAGCCACAACTGATTTTTCTCTCGGTCAACGTAGTTGATTGAGATAGGTCGGCGCAAAAACGTCTTTGGACTGCCGTCCACTCGCACCTCCACAAATTGCCCTGCTTTTGTCTCTGGCAGAGGCTCAAAGTCTGTCAGTTTCAGCAGCACGTACAGTTCATGCGGAAACTCTACCGCTGCCACTGTCAAATCTTTAACATATTTCTTCATTTTCTTATATTATTATTTCTTAGACACAAACATTCTCTTCTCACACAGGACTACTTCAAAAGTTGAATATACTCAGGCTCAATGTGCGTTCCCAACGAGCCGAGCAGTTCGAAATTGATGACAAACATTCGCTTGGCACGTCCCTTCGCCTTCAGCAGAGTGCCTTCATACCCGTCGAACACCCCACCGACAATGCGCACCCGGTCGCCCTTCTTCAGTTCAATCTCATTAGGCTGGAAATAGGCGATGTCGTCCTTCATCTTCGTCGACGAGTCGATGAAACGCTCCATTTCCCTTGCAGGTATCTTCAAGATTTTGAACTTTCCTTCAACCTTCTTGTAACAGTATGTGATGAAAGGATAATCCTGCTTGATGACGTTCAGAACATGAAAAGAAGTGTAGGCAAACAGAGTGTTCGGGATGAGCGGACGCGCCACAATCTTCTTTTTGCCTCTGTACGTCATGTCGGCTTCCACCTGAGGGGCATATACACGCAGTCCTGCCGCCTCAAGCACCTCTGCCGCCTTCGCCTCCTTGCGGCTCGCTTTCAGGGCAAACCATTCCTGCTCTTCTTGCATCTTTTTGTTCTCGTTGATGTCTTTCGCCTCTGTTTTCATCTGGGCAACATTTGTAAATCTCTCGCAAAATTACCGTTTTTGTGAGACATATACAAATAATCGAACACAAAAAATCAGAACTTGTATTTTGTGCAGATTACAAGGAAAATCATTGCAAACAGAGAGCCTTTTGCCTCTGAAAGCCCCTGCCGTTCACGATTACAATAGTCAGCCGTGACAAATTATAA
>JAFLUT010000047.1 GCA_022508665.1 Prevotellaceae bacterium
TATGCCGGCGGTTGTCCGCTAGTTCGCTCAACGGCTGTCCACTTTTGAGGGCAACCGTTGCCTACTTTCGGGGTGGGCGGTTGTCAACTTCAGATACTACTCTTTTGCCAAAACATCGGGGGATTTTTTGGGAATTTTGGAGAAAAAGCGTAACTTTGCATGTGTTTGAGTAAAATTCTCTGTATTATGATTGACCAAGTTATAGAATACAACAAGGCTTTTGTGGCTGAGAAAGGCTACGAGAAGTATGTGACGGACAAATATCCGAGCAAGAAACTGGCGGTGCTTAGTTGCATGGACACCCGACTGACAGAACTGTTGCCTGCCGCCCTTGGATTGAAGAACGGAGACGCAAAAATCATCAAGAATGCTGGAGGACTGGTAATATCTCCTTTCGACTCTGCCATTCGCAGTCTTGTGGTGGCAATCTATGAACTTGGAGTTGAAGAGGTTATGGTGGTGGCGCACTCATGCTGCGGCGCTTGCCACATGAGTTTTTCTCATTTCCACCAACTGATGAATGAGCGTGGAATAACGGACGAGACACTGTCTGTTGTACGCAAGTGCGGAATCGACATCGATCAGTGGCTGGAGGGATTTAAGGATACTCATGCGTCTGTAAAGCAGACAGTTGAGACGATAAAGACACATCCGCTCATTCCGACAGACATCATTGTGCGTGGCTTCATCATCGACTCTACAACTGGAGAGTTGGAGGAGGTCGTGTGAATGATAGCGACTGTAAAATCTGAAATATCATAACATATAATAAATAGAATGGCACAGAAACCAAGCATACCGAAAGGAACACGCGACTTTTCGCCTGTGGAAATGGCGAAGCGCAACTATATTTTCGACACAATCCGAGAGGTATATGCCCTCTATGGCTTTCAGCAGATAGAGACTCCTGCTATGGAGAACCTGACCACGCTTATGGGCAAATATGGCGAAGAGGGCGACAAACTGCTCTTCAAAATCCTCAACTCGGGCGATTTCCTGCATGGCATGACGGCAGACGAGGTGGCGAATACAAGCACATTGAAACTGGCGGCGAAGTTCTGCGAGAAGGGTCTGCGATATGACCTCACCGTGCCGTTTGCCCGATATGTGGTGCAGCATCGGGAGGAGTTGGCTTTGCCTTTCAAGAGGTATCAGATACAGCCCGTGTGGCGTGCCGACCGTCCGCAGAAGGGGCGTTACCGCGAGTTCTATCAGTGCGATGCCGATGTGGTGGGCAGTGAGTCGTTGCTGAATGAGGTGGAACTCATGCAGATAATCGACACCGTGTTTACTCGCTTTGGCGTGCGTGTCTGCATAAAGATAAATAACCGCAAAATCCTCACCGGAATAGCGGAAATGATTGGGCAAGCGGATAAGATTGTGGACATCACCGTAGCCATTGACAAACTCGACAAGATAGGGCTGGATGCAGTCAATGCGGAACTGGCGGAAGACGGAATACCTGCTGACGCCATAGAGAAACTGCAACCAATCATCAACTTGACAGGCTCGAATGAGGAGAAACTTGCGACGATGCGACAAGTGCTGTCGGACAGCGAGGTAGGACTGAAAGGTGTTGACGAGGTGGCGTTCATCCTCAGCAAACTTGGCAACCTTAACAATCCGATAGAACTCGACCTGACCCTCGCCCGTGGACTGAACTACTACACCGGTGCTATCTTCGAGGTCAAGGCGCTCGATGTGCAGATAGGCTCTATCACTGGCGGCGGACGATATGACAACCTCACAGGCATCTTCGGCATGCCGGGGCTGAGCGGCGTGGGCATATCCTTTGGCGCAGACCGCATTTTCGATGTTCTCAACCAACTCGACCTCTACCCCAAAGAGGCTGTCAACGCCACCCAACTGCTCTTCGTCAATTTCGGAGAACGCGAGGCTGATTTCTGTCTGCAAATACTCGCCAAGGTCAGAGCAGCAGGCATCCGTGCCGAAATCTATCCCGACGCCTCTAAGATGAAAAAACAGATGGCATACGCCAACGCCAAGCAAATTCCATTCGTCGCTATCGTCGGAGAAACTGAACTGGCGGAAGGCAAGGTCAACCTCAAAAACATGACCACAGGAGAGCAGAGCCTCATCAATGCCGACAGCATTTTGGAGTACCTGTAATACATGGCTTGGTATAGCGGCGGCTACTATTATGCGATATATATTTATGATGTGGTTGACAATTTTATCAACCACATCTTTTTTATTCCCATAAATATGAAAAAAGAACATCAATATATTGTGGAACGAAGAATTTATCGTATATTTGCAAATTGATACTAACCATATTGTGGGAAATACACATCAAAACAATAATTACAACTATGAGTTTGAAAATCATTGTACTCGCAAAGCAGGTTCCCGACACACGAAATGTCGGTCCTGATGCGATGACTCCAGAGGGGACAGTGAACCGTGCGGCTCTGCCTGCCGTGTTCAACCCCGAGGACTTGAACGCTCTTGAACAGGCTCTGCGCCTGAAGGATGCTAATCCGGGTTCTACAATCACTATGCTCACGATGGGTCTGCCAAAGGCTGCCGAGGTGCTGAAGGAAGGCATCTTCCGTGGTGCTGACGAGGGAGTGCTTATCTCTGACCGCCCTCTTGGTGGTGCTGACACTCTCGCCACTTCTTACACTTTGGCTCAGGCCATCAAGAAGATTGGCGAATACGACATCATCATCTGCGGTCGTCAGGCTATCGACGGTGACACTGCACAGGTAGGCCCTCAGGTGGCTGAGAAACTTGGTCTCACACAGATAACTTACACGGAGGAAATCCTCTCTGTTGACAAGGAGGCGAAGAAGATTGTTGCTCGCCGCCACATTGACGGAGGTGTGGAGACAGTGGAAGGCCCTCTGCCTATCGTGGTGACTGTGAATGGTTCTGCCGCCCCATGCCGCGTGCGTAACGTGAAGCGTGTGTGGGCAAACAAGAACCGCGAGTTCCCAACATGGGGTGCGGCTGACATCGATGCAGACCCAGCACAGATTGGTAAGGCTGGTTCGCCAACCAACGTGAAGGCTGTGAAGAACATTGTCTTCAAGGCTAAAGAAAACAAGACTCTCACAGCGAGCGATGCGGACATCGAGAGCCTTATTGTTGAACTTATGGAAAGCAACACTATCGGATAATCATGAACAGCGTATTTGTATATTGTGAACTTGAAGGCAACAAGGTTGCTGACGTAAGTTTGGAGTTGTGTACCAAAGGTCGCAAACTCGCCAACCAACTCGGCGTACAACTCGAAGCAGTTGTTGTCGGCACAGACATCGACGGTGTTGAGAAGCAGATTATCCCTTACGGTGTTGATAAGGTGCATGTATTCGATGCTGAAGGTCTGTTCCCATACACTTCACTGCCACACACTTCTGCCGTTGTAAACCTCTTCAAGGAGGAGCAGCCACAGATTTGTTTGCTCGGCGCAACAGTTATCGGTCGCGACCTCGGTCCTCGTGTGTCTTCGGCACTTCACTCTGGTCTGACAGCCGACTGTACTCAGTTGGAAATTGGCTCTTTCGACATGAAGGTGAAGGATGCAGAAGGCAACTTCGTAGACAAGCACTATGAAGACCAACTCTATCAGATTCGCCCTGCATTCGGAGGTTCTATCATCGCCACTATCGTAAACCCTGAGCATCGCCCACAGATGGCGACCGTGCGTGACGGTGTGATGAAGAAGGAAATTCTCGACGAGAACTATAAGGGTGAGGTAATCAAGCACGATGTGGCTAAGTACATCCCAACAACAGACTATGTTGTGAAGGTGCTTGACCGCCATGTGGAGAAGGCAAAACATAACCTCAAAGGCGCTCCAATCGTCATCGCAGGTGGTTACGGTGTGGGCAGTGCAGAAGGCTTCAAACTCCTGTTTGACCTCGCTAAGGAACTCCATGCTGAGGTGGGTGCAAGCCGTGCCGCAGTAGACGCAGGATGGATTGACCACGACCGTCAGATTGGTCAGACAGGTACAACTGTTCGTCCTAAGGTATATATCGCTTGCGGTATCTCTGGTGCTATTCAGCACGTCGCTGGTATGAAGGACTCTGGTATCATCATCTCTATCAACAGCGACCCACAAGCACCAATCAACCAGATTGCCGACTACATCATCAACGGCACTATTGAAGAGGTTGTTCCAAAATTGATTAAGTATTACAAAAAGAATTCTAAGTAATGGCTAATTCCTATACAGACGTTCCTGAGATAAAATTTCACATGGAACACCCTTTGATGAAACGTATCGTTGAGTTGAAGGAAAGAAACTACGCTGACTACGGTCAGTACGATTATGCACCAAAGGATTACGAGGACGCGCAGGACAACTACGACCGTCTGCTCGAAATCACAGGCGAAATCAACGCAGAAATCATCGGTCCAAACTCGGAGGACGTTGATGCTGAAGGCCCACACTGCGAGAATGGGCGTGTTCGCTACGCAAGCAAAACTTATGAGAATCTTGATGCTACAATCAAGGCTGGTCTCTGTGGCATGACGATGCCTCGTCGTTACGGTGGTCTCAACCTGCCTAACGTGGTATATACCGCAGCAAACGAAATCATTGCAGAGGGCGATGCTGGCTTTGAGAATATTTGGTCTTTGCAGGACTGTATCGAGACACTCTATGAGTTCGGTGACGAAGACCAAAGACGTCGTTACATCCCTCGTGTTTGTGCGGGCGAAACGATGTCAATGGACTTGACTGAGCCTGATGCTGGCTCTGACCTTCAGTCAGTGATGCTCAAGGCTACATACAGCGAGGAGGACAAGTGCTGGTATCTTAACGGTGTGAAGCGTTTCATCACTAATGGCGATGCTGACATTCACCTCGTTCTTGCTCGTTCAGTTGAAGGCACTCGCGATGGTCGTGGTCTTTCTATGTTCATCTACGACAAGAGAAATGGCGGTGTGGATGTTCGCCGTATTGAGAACAAACTCGGTATCCATGGCTCGCCTACTTGCGAATTGGTTTACAAGAACGCAAAGGCAGAACTCTGTGGTTCTGAGAAACTTGGTCTTATCAAGTATGTGATGGGACTGATGAACGGCGCTCGTCTTGGCATCGCATCTCAGTCAGTAGGTGCTGAACAGGCTGCATACGAGGAGGCTATCAACTATGCCCGTGACCGCAAGCAGTTCGGTAAGGAAATCATCCACTTCCCTGCTGTTTACGATATGATTGCTCGCATCAAGGCTAAACTCGATGCAGGTCGTTCACTCCTCTACATGACAGCACGTTATGTGGATATTTACAAGGCACTCGACGATATTTCAAAGGAGCGCAAACTCACTCCTGAAGAGCGTGACGAGTTCAAGAAATACAGCAAATTAGCTGATGCCTTCACTCCGCTTGCAAAGGGTATGAACTCAGAGTTCGCTAACGAGAGCGCATACGATTCAATCCAAGTGCATGGTGGTTCGGGCTTCATGCTTGAGTACAAATGTCAGCGTGTTTATCGCGATGCTCGCATCATGTCTATCTACGAGGGTACTACTCAGTTGCAGACAGTTGCAGCCATCCGCTACATCACCTCTGGTTTCTATGCCAACGTCATCAAAGACTTCGAGGCAGAGCCAGTTGCAGCAGAATATGAAGGATATGCGGCACGCATCAAGGATATGGCTGACAAACTCGCTTACTGCACCAACAAGGCAAAGGAAGCGAACAACCAAGATTTCCTCGACCTCTGCTCACGCAAACTCTACGAAATCACTGCCTACACCATCATGAGCCACCTGCTCTTGCAAGACACGCAGCGTGCTCCTGAACTCTTCGGCAAATCTCTCGTAGTATTCATGAACTACGCCGAGAGCGAAGTTGCTAAGCACTTCAACTACATCCTCAAACTCGACCCAGAGCAGTTGCCAAGTTACGTTCAAGAGTAAGAACACTCTCCTACTTCAAAAATGGACAAGGGCTGACTCAATTGAAAGTCAGCCCTTGTCCATTTCAAAAGAGAAATTCATATAAAAAAGAATGCCGACCTATTTTAAAGGTCGGCATTCTTTTTTATATGAATACGTTTTGATTTATCGCCTAAAAATCTTGACCAAAAGATGAGAAAGTTAGATCTGCATCGAATGGACGACGCTCAACAGTTTGGAAATCTTCCTTTGCACCAACAACTATCTTTTCGAAGTCGCGGAGACCAGTACCTGCAGGAATGAGATGACCAGAGATAACATTCTCCTTCATGCCCTCGAGCGGATCGCTCTTGCCACAGATAGCAGCCTCGTTGAGAACCTTTGTTGTCTCCTGGAATGATGCAGAAGACATGAAACTCTTTGAGCCGAGACCTGCACGGGTGATACCTTGCAATATCTGAGTAGATGTGGCAGGGATGGCATCGCGTGTCTGCACAAGTTTGAGGTCGCGACGCTTGAGCATAGAGTTCTCGTCACGCAATTTGCGAGCAGTGATAATCATGCCTGGCTCAAGTGTCTCAGAATCGCCTGCGTCGATGACAAACTTCTTGCCCCAAATGCGGTCGTTCTCCTCAAGGAAGTCGAGTTTGTCGACAATGCCTTCTTCGAGGAAACGAGTGTCGCCTGCGTCGTCAATGCGTACCTTGCGCATCATCTGGCGGACAATGATTTCGAAGTGCTTGTCGTTGATAGACACACCTTGCATGCGATAGACATCCTGTACCTGATTAACGATGTATTCCTGCACGGCTGTAGGACCTTTGATAGCAAGAATATCAGCAGGCGTAATAGCTCCATCAGAGAGAGGTGTACCTGCGCGAACATAGTCGTTCTCCTGTACAAGAATCTGCTTCGACAACGGAACGAGATACTTGCGTACATCACCTACTTTTGAAGTAAGGATAATCTCACGGTTACCACGCTTCACTTTGCCCATTGTTATCTCACCGTCGATTTCGGCAACAACAGCAGGGTTGGAAGGATTGCGTGCCTCGAAGAGTTCCGTTACACGTGGGAGACCACCTGTGATGTCACCTGCTTTAGCAACAGAACGTGGTATCTTGACAAGGATGTCACCTGCCTTCAATTCTTGTCCGTCTTCAACAGCAATATGACCGTTGATAGGGAATGAATATGTACGCAGGAGGTCACCTTCTGGTGCATTAAGAATGTGGCAGTATGGTACTGCTGCACGCTCTTTCGCTTCGATAACGATCAGGTCGCGCAAACCTGTCGTTTCGTCAACATCAACACGGTAAGTAAGACCTTCTTTCACGTCCTCGAACTTCGCTACACCATCGAACTCTGTAACGATGACAGAGTTAAATGGATCCCAGTCAGCAATGACCTGACCTGCTTCAACTGTATCGCCAGACTTAGCATAAAGGTTAGCGCCGTATGGAAGTGGCACTGTAGAGAGTATGATGCCTGTGTTGATGTCAATAAAGCGGAGTTCGGCAAGACGCCCTACAACGACCTGCCCGTCTGGATGCTCTGCCGTTGGGCGAGAAACAGTACGGAGTTCGTCAATCTCTATCTTAGATTTGTTCTTTGCCTTTATCTGTGCATTAGCAGCGGCATTACCTGCCACACCACCGGCGTGGAATGTACGGAGTGTCAACTGTGTACCAGGCTCACCAATAGCCTGTGCTGCTATGACACCGACTGCTTCGCCTTTCTGCACCATACGCTGAGTTGCGAGGTTGCGTCCGTAGCACTTCATGCAGACACCCTTCTTACTCTCACAAGTAAGAACAGAACGGATTTCGACGCTTTCAATGCCTGCAGCCTCTATTTCCGTAGCGATGCGGTCTGTAATCTCTTCTCCACTGGCAACGATGAGTTCGTTTGTCTGTGGGTTGACAATATCGTGAACAGACACACGACCAAGGATGCGCTCCGCAAGTGATGCAACAACAAGGTCACCTTTCTTGAGTGCTGTACATACGAGACCACGGAGAGTTCCACAATCTTCCTCGTTGATGATAACGTCGTGCGACACATCAACAAGACGACGAGTGAGGTAACCAGCATCGGCTGTTTTGAGGGCTGTATCGGCAAGACCCTTACGAGCACCGTGAGTAGAAATAAAGTATTCAAGCACTGACATACCCTCTTTGAAGTTGGAGAGGATCGGGTTCTCAATGATGCTATTGTCTGATGCGCCTGCCTTCTGAGGTTTTGCCATAAGACCACGCATACCTGCCAACTGTGCAATCTGACCAGCAGAACCACGGGCGCCAGAGTCGAGCATCATGAAGACAGCATTGAATCCTTGGTCAGCCTCCGTCATCTGCTTCATCAAGACTTCCACAAGTTTGTCATTCGCATGTGTCCATGTCTCGACAACCTGCTGATAACGGTCTTTGTCAGTGATAAGACCCATCTGATAGTTCATCGTGATCTGGTCTACTGTATCATGACCATCCTGAACTATCTGCTCTTTCTCTACAGGTATGATAATGTCATCAAGCACGAAAGACAGACCGCCTTCGTATGCTTTGTTGTAACCAAGGTTCTTAATTCCGTCGAGGAATTCGCAAGCGCGAGCCATACCTACGCTCTTGATAACACGAGTGATGACTTTCTTGAGTGCTTTCTTACCAATAACCTCATTGACAAATCCTATCTCATCAGGAATAACATCGTTGATGATGATACGTCCTACGGTTGTTTCAACAATATGCTTGATTGAGTTGCCTTCATCATCAATATCCTTAACAACGCATTTGATTTGCGCATGAACATCTACTCTACCCTCATTGTATGCGATGATTGCTTCCTCTGGGCCATAGAATGTAAGTCCTTCACCCTTTGCACCTGGACGTATCTTGGAAATATAATAGAGACCAAGCACCATGTCCTGTGAAGGCACTGTGATAGGCTCACCACTGGCAGGAGAAAGGATATTGTGAGACTGAAGCATAAGAAGTTGCGCTTCGAGGATAGCCTCGTTGGACAGAGGGAGGTGAACAGCCATCTGGTCACCGTCGAAGTCTGCGTTGAACGCTGTACATGCAAGCGGATGCAACTGAATTGCCTTTCCCTCAATCATTCGTGGCTGGAACGCCTGGATACCAAGACGGTGGAGTGTAGGCGCACGGTTGAGAAGTACGGGATGGCCCTTCATTACATATTCGAGGATGTCCCAAACGACTGGGTCGCGGCGGTCAACAATCTTCTTGGCAGACTTTACTGTTTTGACGATACCACGCTCGATAAGTTTGCGAATAACGAAAGGCTTGTAGAGTTCGGCAGCCATAAGTTTTGGCAGACCGCACTCACCCATATTTAACTCAGGACCTACTACGATAACGGAACGTGCGGAGTAGTCAACACGCTTACCGAGGAGGTTCTGACGGAAACGTCCTTGCTTACCCTTGAGAGCGTCGGAGAGTGACTTGAGAGGACTATTTGTCTCGCTCTTAACAGCGCTGCTCTTACGAGAGTTGTCGAAAAGGGAGTCTACTGCCTCCTGAAGCATACGCTTCTCGTTGCGGAGAATGACTTCGGGAGCCTTTATCTCGATGAGCCTCTTCAGACGGTTGTTACGGATTATGACACGACGATAGAGGTCGTTGAGGTCGGATGTAGCGAAACGTCCACCATCAAGCGGCACGAGAGGACGAAGGTCTGGAGGTGTCACAGGGATGTTGTGCATAATCATCCATTCTGGACGGCTCTTGCCCTTGCTTGCACGGAATGACTCTACAACCTGCAAACGTTTGAGAGCGTCTGCCTTACGCTGTGCTGAGCCGTCTTTCTCGGCTGCTGCACGCAATTCGTTTGCCAAATGGTCGAGGTCAAGACGTTTGAGCATATACTCGATAGCCTCGGCACCCATCATTGCGATGAACTTGTTTGGGTCGTCATCTGGCAACAACTCGTTGTTTGGGTCAAGGTTATCGATAACATCGTAATACTCCTCTTCTGACAAAAGTTCGCCATTCATCACGTTCTTCTCCTCATCCTCAGCAGCACCTGCTTGAATGATGATGTAGCGTTCGTAATAAATAATGGCATCGAGTTTCTTTGTCGGAAGCCCCAAAAGATAACCTAACTTGTTAGGGAGGGAACGGAAGTACCAGATGTGTGCTACAGGCACAACCAAAGCAATGTGTCCTGTACGCTCACGACGCACTTTCTTTTCAGTGACCTCTACACCACAACGGTCGCAGACAATACCCTTATAGCGGATGCGCTTGTACTTGCCGCAATGGCACTCATAGTCCTTTGTCGGACCGAAAATGCGCTCACAGAAAAGACCGTCACGCTCAGGCTTGTAAGTGCGGTAGTTGATAGTTTCGGGCTTCAGCACCTCGCCATAACTGTTCTCAAGAATTTCCTCTGGAGAAGCAAGACTAATGGTTATCTTGGTGAAGTTATTCTTTATTTTTGATTCTTTCTTAAAAGCCATTTTATATATCTTTCTTTAATATATAACAATTAATCCATTGAGATGCTAAGACCAAGTCCGCGAAGTTCGTGCAGAAGCACATTGAGAGACTCAGGAATACCCGGAGTTGGCATTGGTTCTCCCTTTACTATGGCTTCGTATGCCTTGCTTCGACCATTGACATCGTCTGACTTGATTGTGAGGATTTCTTGAAGAACGTGTGATGCACCAAATGCCTCGAGTGCCCAAACCTCCATCTCTCCGAAACGCTGACCACCAAACTGTGCCTTACCACCGAGTGGCTGCTGAGTGATGAGAGAGTAAGGACCAATAGAACGGGCGTGCATCTTGTCCTCAACCATGTGACCGAGTTTAAGCATGTAGGTAACACCTACTGTCGCTGGCTGGTCGAACTGAAGACCTGTTTCGCCGTTGTAGAGATATGTACGACCGTAACGTGGCAAGCCAGCCTTGTCAGTCCATTCGCAAAGGTCTTCGAGGTGAGCACCATCGAAGATTGGAGTGGCAAACTTGACACCCAACTTCTTACCTGCTGCACCAAGCACTGTTTCAAATATCTGACCGATATTCATACGAGAAGGCACACCAAGCGGATTAAGCACAATGTCTACTGGTGTTCCATCCTCAAGGAATGGCATATCTTCTTGACGAACAACCTTAGAAACAATACCCTTGTTACCGTGGCGACCTGCCATTTTGTCTCCTACACCAATCTTACGCTTCTTTGCGATGTAAACTTTAGCCATCTGTATGATGCCCGAAGGAAGTTCATCACCAATGGTGAGAGCAAACTTCTTGCGGTGAAGTTCGGCAGCAAGAATTTTGTACTGCTTCAGATAGTTGATGACGAGTTTGTTTATCAAGTCGTTAGTGTGTTCATCATCTGTCCAGCCTGTCAATTGAACTGCTGTATAATCAATGTTGCCAAGTGCGCCAGCAATGAACTTAGCACCAACAGGGATGATGTCAGCACCCATATAGTCCTTCACACCTTTTGACTTCTTGCCCTTGGTAAGTTCGAGGAGTTTGTCAATAAGGATTTCTTTGAGACCATCCATTTTATCCTGATACTCCTTGTCATACTTAGGCAAAATCTTCTTGTCCTCAGCCTTTGAAGAACGAGTCTTAATAGCCTTTGAGAAGAGTTTCTTGTCAATAACAACACCTGAAAGTGAAGGAGTTGCTTTCAGTGAGGCATCCTTAACATCACCAGCCTTGTCGCCAAAGATTGCACGAAGAAGTTTTTCCTCTGGTGTTGGGTCAGACTCTCCCTTTGGCGTAATTTTACCGATAAGAATATCGCCCGGTTCTATACGAGCACCGACACGAACAATACCGTTCTCATCGAGGTCTTTTGTTGCATCTTCGCTAACATTTGGAATATCTGCTGTCAATTCCTCTACACCACGCTTTGTTTCACGCACTTCAAGAGAATACTCATCAACGTGTACAGATGTCAAGAGGTCTTCACGTACAACACGCTCATTCAGCACGATAGCGTCCTCGTAGTTATATCCCTTCCATGGCATGTATGCAACAAGGAGGTTGCGTCCAAGAGCAAGTTCTCCAGCCTCTGTAGCATAGCCTTCTGTCAGAATATCACCTTTCTTGACCTGCTGACCACGGTCACAAATAGGACGAAGGTCAATAGTCATATTTTGGTTTGTACGACGGAACTTTGGGATCTTATATTCCTTGAGAGCAGGTTCGAAACTTACGAACTCCTCGTCCTCTGTACGGTTGTAGAGGATGCGAATTGTTGTTGCATCAACATATTCAACAACGCCATCACCTTCGGCAACAATCATTGTGCGAGAGTCTTCACACACCTGCTTTTCAATACCTGTACCAACGATTGGTGCTTCGGTACGGATGAGTGGAACAGCCTGACGCATCATGTTTGAACCCATGAGCGCACGGTGAGCGTCGTCATGCTCAAGGAATGGAATGAGAGCAGCAGCAATAGATGCAATCTGCTGAGGAGCAACGTCCATATAGTCAACCTCTGTTGGAGGCACAACTGGATAGTCTGCATCTTGACGACACTTA
This sequence comes from Prevotellaceae bacterium, assembly GCA_022508665.1. Classification (GTDB taxonomy): domain Bacteria; phylum Bacteroidota; class Bacteroidia; order Bacteroidales; family Bacteroidaceae; genus Minthosoma. The sequence goes on from JAFLUT010000047.1 coordinate 12,401, forward strand.
ACAACCTTACGAATGAAATTGCCGTCATCTTTCAGCGGAGCATTACCCTGCCCTATCACTTTATTTTCTTCCTCTTCAGCAGAAAGGTAAACAATGTGGTCATTGTCAATATCTGCAACTCCATTTACCACCTTACGGTATGGTGTCTCAATAAAACCGAGGTTATTTATCTTTGCATAAACACAAAGCGAAGAAATCAGACCGATATTTGGTCCTTCAGGAGACTCGATAGGACACAAACGACCATAGTGAGTATAATGCACGTCACGAACCTCAAAACCAGCACGCTCACGCGACAGACCACCCGGACCAAGAGCCGAAAGACGGCGCTTATGAGTTACTTCTGCCAATGGGTTTGTCTGATCCATGAACTGTGACAACGGATTGGTTCCGAAGAAAGAATTTATGACACTTGAAATAGTCTTTGCGTTGATGAGGTCTGTTGGAGAGAACACTTCGTTGTCACGCACATTCATACGCTCACGAATAGTGCGGCTCATACGAGCAAGTCCACTCGCAAACTGATTTGACAACTGCTCGCCAACAGTGCGCACACGACGATTTGAAAGGTGGTCAATATCATCAACAACAGCCTTAGAGTTTGCCAACTCAACAAGATACTTGATAATCTCAATAATATCTTCTTTTGTAAGCACACGAATGTCTGGCTCAATAGACAAATTCAACTTGCGGTTGATACGGTAACGACCCACATCCCCAAGGTCATATCGCTTATCAGAAAAGAACAGACCATTGATAACCTCACGTGCAGAAGCATCATCCGCAGGGTCTGCATTGCGAAGTTGACGATAAACGTATGTAATAGCCTCCTTTTCAGAGTTGCTTGGGTCTTTCTGAAGAGTGTTGAAAATGATAGAGAAGTCCGCAGTATTAGTATCCTCACGCTGCACAAGAATTGTTTCAACTTGAGACTCAAGTATTCTGTCAATAACATCATCTGTTATCTCTGTCTCACGGTCAACCACAATCTCATTGCGCTCAATAGATACAACTTCACCAGTATCTTCATCAACAAAATCTTCGTTCCATGATTGAAGCACACGAGCAGCGAGTCTGCGACCAATCACCTTCTTCAGATTTTTCTCTGTAACTTTTACTTCATCAGCGAGGTTGAAAATATCAAGAATATCCTTGTCTGTCTCAAAACCAATAGCACGAAGCAAAGTCGTTACAGGCAACTTTTTCTTGCGGTCAATATAAGCGTACATCACATTGTTTATATCGGTCGCGAACTCTATCCATGAGCCTTTGAAAGGAATTATACGAGCCGAAAACAATGGAGTACCATTAGCGTGTACACTCGAACCAAAGAACACACCCGGAGAACGGTGCAACTGAGATACGACAACACGTTCTGCACCATTGATAACGAATGTACCGTTATCTGTCATATAAGGAATAGAACCAAGGAACACGTCTTGAATGACTGTGTCAAAGTCCTCATGATCTGGGTCAGAGCAATAAAGTTTGAGTTTCGCTTTCAAAGGCACACTATATGTAAGACCACGCTCCAAACACTCTTCAATGGAATAACGAGGTGCATCAATATAGTAGTCCAAGAACTCAAGAACGAAGTTATTGCGAGTATCAGCAATAGGAAAATTCTCTGCAAACACCTTGTAAAGACCATCCTTCTTCCTGTTCTCAGGAGGAGTATCCAACTGGAGGAAATTTCTGAACGACTTGAGCTGGACGTCCAAGAAGTCAGGATATGGCATCGGGTTCTTTACACTTGCAAAGTTAACTCGGTTGTTGATGATTTGAGACATCTTATATTATTATTTGAATTAAAAGCAAGGTTTATATCCAGCAATGTTACTGGAGGGTGTCTATCATTCTCACACTATACAAGAAAAACAGACTATTTGTGCCAAAGGAATTAAGAATAACGTTCCAAACGGCTTTCCGCTGTCCTTGAAGACACAAAAAGGTTAAGAACCCTCAACCTGAGGATTCTTAACCATTATTATCTGAAACGATAAATTACTTAATCTCGATTTCAGCACCAGCAGCCTCGAGAGCAGCCTTAACTGCCTCTGCAGTTGCCTTGTCAACGCCTTCCTTAACATTGCAAGGAGCAGCATCAACGAGATCTTTAGCCTCCTTAAGACCGAGACCAAGCGCTTCCTTAGCAGCCTTAACTACCTGAAGCTTAGCAGCACCTGCGCTCTTGAGAACAACATCGAATGAAGTCTTCTCTTCAGCAGCAGCACCATCACCAGCTGCAGGACCAGCAGCAACAGCAACAGCTGCAGCAGCAGGCTCAATTCCGTACTCATCCTTGAGGATAGTCTTAAGTTCACTTACTTCTTTCACTGTCAAGTTTACCAACTCTTCAGCAATAGCTTTAACATCTGCCATTTTTCTTAAATGTTTTTATGTGTTATTATTATTTTTTATTTTGTTTTCTCTGGGGAAACGTAGTAATCCTTATCCCACAGAGTCGGGTTAATTAGTTACCCTTCTTTTCGATTGCGTCAAGCAATCCGTGAATTGTAGTACCAGCGTCGAGAGCAGAAAGCACACTGTTAACTGGACCTTCGAGCATAGCCACAACGTCTGCGATGAGTTCGTTCTTGCTCTTGATAGATGCAAGAGTGCTGAGTTGGTCTGCGCCGATATATACGCTTTCCTCTGCGTATGCACCTTTCAGTGCAGGCATATCGCCATGATCCTTCGCAAAAGACTTTATAAGTTTTGCAGGCTGATTAGCAACCTGACAGAACATTATAGCCGTTGTGTTCTTGAGGATTGGCTTGAGTGCCTCAAAGTCTGGATTGCCAACCTTCTCAAGAGCCTTGATAAACAGTGTATTCTTTACAACCTGAAGCTTAACCTCATTCTTGAAACAAGCACGACGGAGGTCACTTGTTGTCTGTGAGTCAAGAGCAGTTACATCTACTACATAAAAGTGTGGATAGGTGTTGATTTGCTCAACAAGACTATCTATAAGCAATGCTTTATCTTCTTTCTTCATGATTCTCTGATTTTATTATTCAACAGATTTAGGGTCAACCTTGACACCTTTACTCATAGTACTTGAAAGATAAATGCTCTTGATGTAAGTACCCTTTGCAGTAGCAGGCTTGAGTTTAATGATTGTGTTGATAAACTCCTGAGCGTTCTGAACAATCTTATCGGCTGAGAATGAAACCTTACCAATAGATGCGTGAACGATACCAGTCTTATCAACCTTAAAGTCAATTTTACCCTGCTTAACCTCACGGATAGCCTTTGCAACATCCATTGTCACTGTGCCGCTCTTTGGGTTAGGCATAAGTCCACGAGGACCGAGAACACGAGCGAGAGGACCTATCTTACCCATGCATGCAGGCGTAGTGATGATAACATCAATATCGAGCCAACCGCCCTTAATCTTTTCGATATACTCTTCAAGACCAGCGTAGTCAGCACCTGCTTCTGTAGCAGCAGTTACTTGGTCAGAAGTAACGAGAGCAAGAACACGAACTTCCTTACCTGTTCCGTTAGGGAGAGACACTACGCCACGAACCATCTGGTTAGACTTACGAGGGTCGATACCAAGACGGATGTCAATGTCGAGAGAAGCGTCAAACTTAGTAAAGGTGATGTCCTTCACCAACTGTGCCGCTTCTGCGAGTGGGTAATCTTTCCCTGCTTCAACCTTGTCAGCAACTGCCTTTTGATTTTTTGTAAGTTTACTCATTTGATTGAATTTTTTAATTATTTACCAGGGAATTCTCCTTTAACTGTAATACCCATACTTCTTGCAGTACCTGCTATCATAGACATAGCGGACTCAATAGTAAAGCAATTCAAATCAGGCATCTTATCTTCTGCGATAGCACGAATCTGATCCCATGTAACCTCGGCAACCTTCTTACGGTTAGGCTCTGCTGAACCCTTCTTAACCTTGGCAGCCTCCATCAACTGAATAGCAGCAGGTGGAGTCTTAATTACGAAATCATAAGACTTATCAGCATAGTAGGTAATAACGACAGGAAGAACCTTGCCTGCCTTATCCTGAGTTCTGGCGTTGAACGCTTTACAGAAATCCATGATGTTGATTCCCTTAGAACCGAGTGCAGGTCCTACTGGAGGCGATGGATTTGCTGCGCCGCCCTTAATCTGCAATTTGATTAATCCAGCAACTTCTTTTGCCATTTTCTTAATTCTTATTTAATAATTTAACGATAATAAAGAACTCACTTGCGTAACATCAAGCAAATTCCTTTGTAACTTGTGTAAAGTTGAGTTCGAGAGGTGTTACCCTTCCGAAAATCTTGACCGAAACCTTGAGTTTCTGCTTCTCTGTGTTAACCTCTTCGATTACTCCGTCGAAACCAGTGAAAGGACCTTCATTGACCTTGACAGATTCGCCTACAAGATAATCCACATTGAGAACAGTTTCAGTGATGTCCGCATCGTCCTCCATGCCAAGACCCAGCATCCTGTTTACCTCTGCCTGACGCACAGGAGAAGGTTTGTCAGTGCCGCCAAGGAAACCCAGCACGTTTGGAGTGTTGCGGAGCATGTGTGTGATTTCTCCATCAAGAGCAGCCTCTACAAGAACATAACCGGGCAAAAGATTTCTCTTTACGGGTATACGCTTATTGTTAGCGCTTACCTTGATTACATTCTCTTGAGGAATGAGAACCTGAGACACTCTGGACTCGTAGCCGTGGTTCTTCATGTCAAGTTCGATGTATTCCTTAACCGAAGCCTCTTTACCACTTATGGCTTTGAGTACATACCATCTCAGCACGGGCATTTCCTTAGACTTCTTCGCCAAAATCTTAGGTGCCGTATTCTCCCCTTGTTTGATTTCCAATTCTGCCATCTTTCTCTCTTTTATTTAGTTAAAGAGTGAATAAACAAGCTTCATAAGCTCTTCGAAAACAGAATCTATCACAAAGACCAGCAGGGCGATAATGATGGAAGCAGATAAAACAAGTACCGCCTGCGAAGTCAACTCCTTATTGGTTGGCCACGTCACTTTGTGAACAAGTTCATCGTAGGATTCTTTACAATATTTTATAATACTGTTCATATTCTTACATTTTAGCACGGGAAGAGAGGCTCGAACTCCCGACACCTGGTTTTGGAGACCAGTGCTCTGCCAACTGAGCTATTCCCGTAAGTTTGGTGTCAAGCGACAAGCGAGCCGCTTGACACCATATTAGTTGTTTCTAACTGTTGATTAATCAAAAACCTCAGTAATCTGACCAGAACCAACTGTACGGCCACCTTCGCGGATAGCGAAACGAAGGCCTACGTTGATAGCAACTGGGTAGATGAGTTCAACCTTGATCTCAACGTTGTCGCCTGGCATAACCATCTCGATTCCGTCTGGGAGAGTGATTTCACCTGTACAGTCCATAGTACGGAGGTAGAACTGTGGGCGATAGTGGTTCTTGAATGGAGTGTGACGACCACCTTCTTCCTTCTTGAGGACGTAGATAGAAGCCTTGAAGCCCTTGTGAGGAGTGATAACACCCGGGTGAGTGATTACCATACCACGCTTAACTTCCTTCTTGTCGATACCACGGAGGAGGAGACCTACGTTATCACCAGCCTGACCTTGGTCGAGAATCTTGCGGAACATCTCAACGCCAGTTACAACTGACTTCTTGTCCTCACCAAGACCAAGGAGCTGAACTTCGTCACCAACCTTAACGATACCTGTCTCGATACGGCCAGTAGCAACTGTACCACGACCTGTGATAGAGAATACGTCCTCAACTGGCATCAAGAATGGCTTATCGATGTCACGAACTGGCTCCTGAATCCAAGTGTCACAAGCATCCATAAGTTCCATAACCTTGTCTTCCCACTCCTTAACACCGTTCAATGCACCGAGTGCAGAACCGCGGATGATTGGAGTCTCTGCCTCGAAGTCGTACTGAGCGAGGAGGTCTTGCATATCCATCTCAACGAGTTCAAGCATTTCCTCATCGTCAACCATGTCACATTTGTTCATGAATACAACGAGACGAGGAACGTTCACCTGACGAGCGAGAAGGATGTGCTCACGAGTCTGAGGCATAGGACCGTCAGTTGCAGCAACTACGATGATAGCACCGTCCATCTGAGCAGCACCAGTAACCATGTTCTTCACATAGTCGGCGTGTCCCGGACAGTCAACGTGTGCATAGTGACGATTAGCAGTCTCATACTCAACGTGTGCAGTGTTGATAGTGATACCACGCTCTTTCTCCTCTGGTGCGTTGTCGATCTGGTCGAAAGACTTCACCTCAGAAAGACCCTGCTTTGCAAGCACGGTTGTAATAGCAGCAGTAAGAGTAGTCTTACCGTGGTCTACGTGACCGATTGTACCAATGTTTACATGGGGTTTGGTACGGACGAAATTTTCTTTTGCCATAGTTAAAAATTATTCTTTAGAGTTTATAATTATTATGTTTCTTTCTCTTTTTTTCAGGAGAGCTGTTAACGAGGATTGAACTCGTGACCTCTTCCTTACCAAGGAAGTGCTCTACCACTGAGC
>JAFLUT010000048.1 GCA_022508665.1 Prevotellaceae bacterium
ATAATTTGTCACGGCTGACTATTGTAATCGTGAACGGCAGGGCGTTTCAGCGGTGTGCCGTTCTTCCTATATGCCTTCCGTCCAGAGCATTTTGAAGAAGTCCGCCACGTGCAGACACTCGATGCCGTCTGCTGTTCGGCTGAACACGTCGAGCGACACGATGATTTTTCGGCATTGTGGATGCTCTTCGCCAAAGATTTTCAAGTTTTTCAGATGCCTTTTCTGTATCTCCTCCGCCGATTTTATCTCTATTGCCACTCGGCATTCCCCTATCACTATATCTACTTCGATGCCTGTGTATGTGCGCCAATATGCGAGTTGCTCCCCGGTGTGGCGGTAGTGCGTGTAGGCTATAAGTTCTTGGACCACAAGATGTTCGAAAGCGTGGCCGTAGTCGGGTGTTCCTCTCACGAGTTCCTTGCGGTGCAGCAGGTAGTTCACTACCCCGATGTCGAAGTAGTAGAAGCGTGGAGCCTGCACCAGCCTTCTCTGCCTTGCCTTCGTGTAGGCAGGTATGCGGTAGCCGATGAGCGTGTCCTCCAAGATGTCGAAATAAGAGTTGACGGTCATGGCGCTCACGCCGCACTCCTGCGCTATGTTGTTGTAGTTCACCATTTCTCCGTCGGTCATTGCCGCCACCTCCAGAAATCGCTGAAAAGCGTCGATGTTCCTCACCAGCGCCTCCTCCTTTATCTCCTCTTTCATGTACACGTCGATGTATGCCGCCAGCCGTCGCCATGGCTGTTTGGCGAGATAGTGCGGTGGCAGCATGCCCACCGCCACAGCCCTGTCTATGTCGAAGTCAGGCACTTCGGCGCTGACCAGAGGGTGGAGAAACACTGGGAACGCCCTGCCCCCCAGCGTGTTATGCCCTTTGCGTTTCAGTTTTCTTGCGCTCGAGCCGCAGAGGATGAATATCAGCCCCCGTTCCGAAATCAGGCGATGCACCTCGTTCAGCAGTTCTGGCACTTCGGGTATCTCGTCGATGATAATCAGCGTTCCCTCTGCTTTGTCTTTCAGAGCCTCATAGAGCAGCACGGGGCGACGTTGAAGACGAGTGCGCACGTTGGAGTCGAGCAGGTCGAAAAAGACTGCGTCGGGGAATTGCTGGCGCAAGATAGTGGTTTTCCCTGTCTGTCTGGCTCCGAAAAGGAAGATGCTTGCGTCTAACTCGTTGGTTAATTGGCAGATACGGTTCAGCATTGTGTGTTGCTTTGTTGTTTTCTACTTGCGATTTTCATTGAAAATCGCAAGTGGCACTTTATATTTTCAATGAAAATCATAGGCAAAAGTACGACAAAAAGCCGACCTCTCCAAATCTTTGCTGGAAGAAATTGCTGTTTCGTGTCAAAAAAAACATTGCCCTTTGAAGTGAGGAGTTTGCAATATATTTTGTATCTTTGCAAACAGTAATAACCAATCAATGCAACAGACATGAAAAAAATCGTTTCTATGCTATCGCTCCTGTGTTCGCTCGCGGCGGCACAGGCGCAGGAACTGCCGCTCATGGGCTGGAGTTCGTGGAACGCATTCGGCTTCAACATCAGCGACCAAATCATACGGCAGCAAGCGGATGCCATGGTGTCGTCGGGCTTGAAAGACGCTGGCTACACATATATAAATATAGACGACGGATATTTCGGAGGGCGTGACGACGACGGCAACCTGCTCATCCACCCCACTCGCTTCCCCAACGGCATGCGCCCCGTGGTGGACTACATCCACTCGCTCGGGCTGAAGGCAGGCATATACAGCGACGCCGGGCAGAACACCTGCGCCAGTTACTTTGGCGGCGACACCATCGGCGTGGGCGTGGGGCTGTACGGGCATGACAAGGCAGACACTCGCCTCTTCTTTGGCGACCTCGACTTCGACTTCATCAAGATTGACTTCTGCGGTGGTTCGCCCTACCACAACAAGGACAAGCGCCGCCTTTCGGAGCGCATACGCTACACCGACATCTACCGTGCCATCCAGGCAGTGGGCAAGCCGGGCGTGTTCGTCAACGTGTGTCGCTGGGACTATCCCGGCACGTGGGTGAACGGCGTGGCAGGGTCGTGGCGCACCACTCACGACATCGCTTGCGACTGGAAGAATGTGGCTGACATCATTCAGCAGAACCTCTACCTCTCGGCATACTCGTCGAAGGGTCACTACAACGACATGGACATGCTCGAGGTGGGTCGAGGGCTGACCGTCGAGGAGGACAAGACACACTTCGCCCTGTGGTGCATCATGAACAGCCCCCTGCTTGTGGGGTGCGACATGACGAAGGTTGCCCCCGAGGCTCTTGCCCTCATGGCTAACAAGCGGCTCATCGCGCTGAACCAAGACCCTCTCGCCATGCAGGCGTACCCCTGCCAGAAGGTCGGCGGATGCTTCGTTCTTGTGAAGGACGTTGAGACGCTGAACGGCAAGCGCCGTGCCGTGGCAATCTACAACCCGTCTGACGAGGCGGCGCAGGGCGTGGCGCTCTCCCTTGCCGACATCGACCTCGCTGGCAAGGCAACGGTGACCGACCTATACACGGGCGAGGACGTGAGCAAGCAACTGCTGAAGAAGGAGCAGCAGAAGAAAGATAAAGCGAAGAAGGGCGACGTTCAGCCATACTCGCTCCTCATCCCCACCATACCTGCCCATGGCACTGCCATATACACCGTGGAGGCAGAGCAGCGCCTCGACCGCAAGGTCTATGAGGCAGAGGCAGCCTACAACCCATCGTATCAGGAGTTGGAGAACCACCAGTTTGCCGGCACAGGCATCTACTCGCACGACGACAACTGCCGCTCGGGCATGAAGGCGGCATGGCTCGGAGGCAACGAGGACAACCGTCTCGACTTCCGCAACGTCTACTGCACCAATGGCGGCACGAAGACGCTGACCATCGCCTACCTCTCGGGCGACGACCGCAAGATGACCGTCGAGGTGAACGGCAAGCGTGTGGAGAAACTGACCCTCAACTCGGGAGGATACGACAAGGTAGGCACGGCGACTATCAACGTGCAACTGAACCCGGGCAACAACACCATCACTCTGAGGAACAACCGCTCGTATATGCCCGACGTGGACTATATCTGCGTGGAGTGATAGGCGGAGAAAAGTAACGTTACACATATTATAATATAAACATAGAAAGACAGTGAAAGATTTTAAGGACATCAAGATAGCGGTGGCAGGCACGGGCTACGTGGGGCTGAGCATCGCCACGCTGCTGTCGCAGCACCACAAGGTGACGGCGGTGGATGTAGTGCCAGAGAAGGTAGACCTCATCAACAGCAAGAAGTCGCCCATACAGGACGAGTACATCGAGAAGTTCCTCGCCGAGAAGCCGCTCGACCTCACGGCGACGCTCGACGGACGGGCTGCATACGCCGATGCCGACTTCGTGGTCATCGCAGCGCCCACCAACTACGACCCTGCCAAGAACTACTTCGACACCTCCCACGTGGAGGAGGTCATCGACCTTGTGCTTGAGGTCAACCCCGAGGCAGTGATGGTCATCAAGTCGACCATACCCGTGGGCTACACCGAGAGCCTCTACCACAAGTACGGACACACGCTCCGCCTCCTCTTCTCGCCCGAGTTCCTGCGCGAGAGCAAGGCGCTCTACGACAACCTCTACCCCTCGCGCATCATCGTCGGCTCGCCACGCCGCATCGAGGTGAAGTATGCCGAGGAACTGCACGAGGCGGCGGTCACCTTTGCCGAACTGCTGAAAGAGGGAGCGGTGAAGGACGACATCGAGGTGCTGCACATGGGGCTGACCGAGGCGGAGGCAGTGAAACTCTTTGCCAACACCTACCTCGCACTGCGTGTCAGTTACTTCAACGAACTCGACACCTACGCCGAGGTGAAGGGTCTCGACGCACAGGCAATCATACAGGGCGTAGGGCTTGACCCGCGCATCGGCACGCACTACAACAACCCCTCCTTCGGCTACGGCGGCTACTGTCTGCCCAAGGACACGAAGCAACTCCTCGCCAACTATCAGGACGTGCCGCAGACGATGATGACCGCCATCGTGGAGAGCAACCGCACACGCAAGGACTTCATCGCCGATCGTGTGCTGCAAATGGCTGGCTACTACAGTTACACCAACCGCATACGCTGGAACGAGGAGGAGGAAAAGCCCGTCGTCATCGGCGTCTACCGCCTCACGATGAAGAGCAACTCCGACAACTTCCGCCAGTCGTCCATCCAGGGCATCATGAAGCGCATCAAGGCGAAAGGCGCTACCGTCATCATCTACGAGCCAACCCTCAAAGACGGCACGACGTTCTTCGGCTCGCGAGTGGTCAACAACCTCGACGAGTTCAAACAGCAGTCGCAGGCAATCATCGCCAACCGCTACGACACCTGCCTCGACGACGTGCAGGAGAAGGTCTACACACGCGACATCTTCCGCAGAGACTAACCCACATAACCAGATGCTATGGCGTTCATAGACCACCTATGAGACCCATAGCATCTTTCTTTATATAAAACTATAAAACTAAAAACCAATAAAACTATGCCTCGCATTCTCCTTCTTCTCATCCTCCTTTCCCTCTCCCCACGCCTCCTCGCCCAAGGCTTCGCCCTCCGTCTGCTCAACCACTGGGACAACCCCGACGGAACTATCGAGCGAGGCTACTCAGGCCGCTCCATCTGGAAGTGGGACGAGATACCTGCCGGCAAGGCCTCCATGCCCCTTGCCTTGAAAGAGAAATACGAGGAATATGCACGAATCAACCAGCAGTACGGCATCAACGGCACTGTGCTGAACAACGTCAACGCCAAGCCCGAAATGCTCACCACACCCATGCTGCGCAAGGTGGCGAAAATAGCCGACATCCTGCGCCCCTACGGCATACGGGTCTACCTCTCCGTCAACTTCGCCACGCCACGGGCGCTGAAAGACCTGCCCACTGCCGACCCCCTCGACCCACGGGTGCAGCGATGGTGGACGAAGAAGGCTGACGAAATCTACCGTCTCATCCCCGACTTCGGAGGCTTCCTTGTCAAAGCCAACAGCGAGGGCGAACCCGGGCCAATGGACTACGGGCGCACCCATGCCGACGGAGCGAACATGCTCGCCGACGCCATGCAGCCCCACGGCGGCATCGTCCTGTGGCGCGCCTTCGTCTACTCCGCACAGGGCGGCGACCGCGCCAGTCAGGCATACAACGAGTTCATGCCCCTCGACGGGCAGTTCCGCGACAACGTTATCATACAAATCAAGAACGGCCCAATCGACTTCCAGCCCCTCGAGCCAGTCTCCCCCCTCTTCTTCGGGCTGAAGAAGACGAAGATGATGCTCGAACTACAAATCACGCAGGAGTACACGGGGCAGAGCATCCACACCTGCTTCCTCGCCCCAATGTGGAAGGAAGTGCTTGGCACACTGGGCTTCTCCGATGCAACATATACAAAGCCCTACGCCGCCCCCAACATCGTCGGCATGGCAGGAGTGTCCAACATCGGCGACACCATCAACTGGACATCCAACCCCCTCGCCCGTGCCAACTGGTACGCCTTCGGCCGCCTCGCCAACGACCCCACGCTGTCCTCCCGACAGATTGCCGAGGACTTCCTCCGCACACACTACACCGCCGACCCGCGCTTCATCGCCCCCGTCGCCCAACTCCTCCTGCGCAGCCACGAGGCGCTTGTCAACTACATGATGCCCTTCGGACTGCACCACATCTTCGCCGCCGACCACCACTATGGCCCTGAGCCGTGGTGCGAGCGACAAGGGTGGCGCGAAGACTGGCTGCCCCGTTTCTACCACCGTGCCGACACCATCGGGCTGGGCTTCAACCGTAGCGACCATCCCGAGCCGTGCCTTGCCGACCCCGAAGGTTCAGCCAACGTCAACCAATATCCCGAGCCGCTCCGCACACTCTACAACGACCCCTCCACCTGCCCCGAGCGCCTGCTCCTCTGGTTCCACCACATCCCGTGGCAATACGAACTCTCCAACGGACTCTCCCTCTGGGACAACCTATGCTACAAATACGACCTCGGCGTGCGTCAGGCGCAAGACCTCGCATCCCTTTGGGAAATGGCAATGCCTTATTTCCCGAAAGAACCGATTGTTCCGCTTGCAAGCGAGGACGAGACTGCCAACAACAAGAAGGCTGCCAACAAAGGTGATGCCCACGCCGCCCACCAACTCTCCCTCCTCCGCCGTCAAGCAGCCGATGCCCAGTGGTGGCGCGACGCCTGCCTCCTCTATTTTCAGCAGTTCTCACGCCTCCCCTTCCCTCCCGACAGCCCCGAGCCACGGCACACCCTGCCACAACTCATGGACTATCGCCTCGACATGGACAACTATACAGCCCCCAACCCACGGCTGTTGCCATGACTTATGCGTGACTCCTCCTATTGTTCTTCCTAATGGGGTTGAGTTGTAAAAAGGTCTCCCTAAATTTGTCTGTGACAGTCTTTCTTAGTATCTTTGTGGCTGATATTTAGGAATAATGAGTTATGAAACGTCTACTTATAAAGAATTTTGGACCTGTTGGTGAGGCAAGCCTTACGTTGGGAAAGGTGAATGTTATCATCGGAAAGCAGAGTTCGGGCAAAAGTTGCGTGCTGAAAACAGCATGCTATTGTTCGTGGGTGGAGAAGAGGATTGAGTTGGCGCAGAGCGTAGAAGAGTTTTCCGAAGAGGATGCGTTTATCGTGGACATGGCGAGATACTACGACATGGCAGGGTATGTGCATAGTGACACATACATAGAATATGAGACGTCTCACCTTATGTTCTGCTATGACAATGCCTCCAAGACGTTTGAAATGAAGTGGAAATCAGGACACTGGAACTACAAACGCCCCAAAATCAGTTATGTGCCGGCAGACAGAAACATGGTTGCTGCCTTGCCTACATGGAAGTCTTTGGAGTTGGACGGCAATATGTTGGAGTTCATGTCTGACTGGGATAAGGCTCGCAAGTTTATGAAGAAGGAGGAGAACTTTCTTAATCTCGGGATGTCGTATATTTATGATAGCCGCACCAACACCGACAGCATCAAGTTGGGGATGAATGACAAGACTCTCATGCTGAAAGAGAGTTCGAGCGGCATTCAGTCGCTTCTGCCCATGTATGTTCACATAGACTATCTCTCAACGGGGCAGTACAAGGACACGAACACGAACACAAAAATATCGTATGCGCAAAGAGAAGAATACAAGAGTCTGCGCGACACCATCTATCATAACCAGTACGAGAAGAAACGGCCTAAGGAGGACTCTTCGGTGATAATGGCAATGGAAGACGGAGGATACTACCGTTTTGCAGATAAGAAGGACGGCTTGCGTTTCAGGCGCACCTATAGGAACTACGTAATGACACACCACAGCGAGATATTCCTTGAAGAGCCAGAGGACAACCTGTTTCCGCCTACGCAGTGCCAGTTTGTAGATTGGCTGCTCGCAGCCGCTAAGAAACACAAGGACATGCTCTTTATAGCGACCCATAGCCCATACATACTGAACCAATTGATAAAGAATGACCCTAAGGGATTGACGGTATTTTTTACGCACGTTGCTGACGACGAGACAAGGCGATGCTCTGTGCGCCAACTGAGCGAAGAAGAGGTTGGCGAATTTTATGGCAACGGCGTGGATATGTTCTTCAACTTTGAGCAGTATCTATGAGCCAGACAAAGTATCTTAATGTCATTCCCGAATGCTATGTGGACACTAATCTCATAGAGTATCTGCTGCATGCCGGCGTCAATCATCAGCATTGCTGCTCAAAGGTGGTGGGGCTGCTCAAAGGTACATTTAAGGATAAGTTTGCGGTAGGCATCATTGACAAAGACAAAGTGGTATTGGGGTATGTCAACGAATGCGATACGCTGGCTCGGACGGAGCATCTTACTTTGATGAAACACAAGACGTTGCCTCAATATATCATTACGGTTTACCCTGCCATTGACCGCTTCGTTTTAGACTGTGCAGAGGAGCAGAAGGTAAATCCCAAGGACTTCAAACTCCCTTCCGATTTGGACGCATTTACAAAAGAATCAAAGGCAGTCACATCAAACAGAGACCCACGTTTCAAAGAATTGTTCAAGGCAATCAAAGGCAACGATGAGATACGTAAACTGAAAGCAGTGCTGAAGCATCTGTGCGATAACGCCTACAATGCTGACGAGGAAACCTTGAAAAGCATTTTTGAAAAGGGTGCAATCCAATAAAGGTTGCACCCTCTCTTTTGTTTCCATTGATGACTGCTTGTCGAAAAGACATTTATGTTCATTCGCTAATCCTACCCTTTCAGCCGTTCCACCCACAGGTCGTATGCCGCTTTGTATGGTGCAGCGTCCTCGTCGGGCAGAATGGTGTCAATCTGTCGCAGCGTGCGGAATGCCGTGTCGCTGTCGGGATAGATGCCCGAGCCGATGCCTGCGCCGTAGGCTGCGCCGACGGAGCCGTCGGTCTCGTAGAGTTCGATTGTCGCTCCCGTGACGGAGGCGAGCGTCTGGCGGAAGAGGGGCGAGAGGAAGAGATTGGCGTGACCTGCCTTGATGGTGGTGATGGCCATGCCCATCTGGCGCATAATGTCCATGCCGTAGGCGAAGGAGAAGGCTATGCCCTCCTGTGCCGCACGGAGCAGGTGCGCCTGCGTGTGTATGTTGAAGTTGATGCCGTGGAGCGATGCCCCGGGGTTGGCATTCTGCAGCACTCGCTCAGCGCCGTTGCCGAAGGGGATGACGGACAGTCCGTCTGCGCCAATGGGGGCGGTGGTGGCGAGGTCGTTGATTTCGGGATAGGAGAGCGTGGGGGCTATGGTGCGGCGCATCCACGCATTGAGTATGCCTGTGCCGTTGATGCAGAGGAGTACGCCGAGGCGTGTCTCTCCCTGCTCGGGGCGGTGGTTGACGTGGGCGAAGGTGTTGACACGTGAGAGTGGGTCGTAGTTGACCTCGCCCAACACTCCGTAGACCACGCCTGATGTGCCGCCTGTGGCTGCTATCTCGCCCGGCTTCATCACGTTGAGCGAAAGGGCGTTGTTGGGCTGGTCGCCGCCTCGGTAGGCTATTGGCGTGCCTTGCGGTATGCCGAGTTCCTGTGCCACTTGGGCGCTGACTGCCGACTGCACCGAGAACGTAGGCACGATGTCGGCGATGATGTCGGGCGAGAAGCCGAAGTGGTTGAGGATGTCGGGCGATACGCAGTTGTCCTTGAAGTCCCAGAACATTCCTTCGGAGAGTCCCGACACGGTGGTCTGCATCGCTCCGCCCGAGAGTCTCATGGCGATGTAGTCGCCGGGGAGCATCACCTTGTGTATCTTCTTGTAGGTGTCAGGCTCGTTTTCCTTCACCCATGCCAGTTTGGCTGCGGTGAAGTTGCCTGGCGAGTTGAGCAGGTGGCTGAGGCATTGCTCGCTGCCAATGGCGTCGAATGCTGCGTTGCCGTAGGGTACGGCGCGCCCGTCGCACCAGATGATGGAGGGGCGAAGGGGTGTGCCGTGCTTGTCGACGCAGACGAGTCCGTGCATCTGATATGAGATGCCGATGGCGCGCACGCCTTCGAGCGTACCTGCCTTTTGGCGCAGTCGCTGTGTGGCGTTGACGAGTTCTGTCCACCACATTTCGGGGTCTTGCTCTGCCCATCCGGGGTGGTTAGCGATGATGGGCGCTTCGCTGTCGGGGTATTGTGCTGAGGCAATGGTCTGTCCGCTCTGCGCGTCGACGAGCGATGCTTTGACGGACGATGTGCCTATGTCGTAGCCGAGTAAGTGTTGCATGATTTACTTTTATTATGTTTTAATGCAAAGATATTAAAATTTATGAACATTCGTGGACATTATATGGACATTCGTGTTAAAAATCTCTTTGGGCGTGAGTCCGACGGACTCACGTTTTTTCTTTTAACGTATAATGTCCATATAATGCCCACGAATGTCCATAAATAATTTTTTATTATTCCATTCCTTCGATGGGCTGTATCGTTCCGTCTTCATTATAATGCAGTTCGCACACTTTCAGCGAGCGCAGCCACGTCTTTCCGCCCGATGGGACAGAGTCGTGGTGGAAGAGATACCACTTGCCCTTGAACTCGATGATGGAGTGGTGTGTCGTCCATCCTACCACGGGGGTGAGGATGACGCCCTGATAGGTGAAGGGCCCGTAGGGGTTGTCGCCTATGGCGTAGCATAGCAGGTGTGTGTCGCCCGTGGAGTAGGAGTAGTAGTATTTGCCGTTGTACTTATGCACCCACGTTGCCTCGAAGAAGCGGTGAGGGTCGCTGGCTTTCAGTGGCTTGCCGTCCTTGTCGATGACGATGACGGGGCGTGGCTCTTCGGCAAACTCGAGCATGTCGTCTTGCAGGAGCGCCACACGTCCGGGCAGTGCTGGCTCGTCGCCTTCGGGCAGGTAGGCATTCTCAAGCGCCTTGTTGTCCTTGTAGCGTTGCAGTTGTCCGCCCCAGATGCCGCCGAAGTAGAAGTAGCACTTGCCGTCGTCGTCCTTCAGCACTGCCACGTCGATTGAGTAGCTGCCCTTCATTGGCGCTGGCTGAGGGATGAACGGCCCCTCGGGACGGTCGGCGATGGCTACGCCGAAGCGGAAGATGTCGTTGCGGTCTTTGAGGGGGAAGTACATGTAGAACTTGCCGTCCTTCTCCTGCACGTCGCAGTCCCACAGTTGGCGTCCAGCCCAGGGGATGTCTTCCACTGAGAGAACCACGCCGTGGTCGGTGAGTGCCTTCTCGCCTCGCGCCACCGCCTCGATGTCGTCGGTGGAGAAGACGTGATAGTCCTTCATGTTGAAGTGGTCGCCGTTGTCATTCTCGGCGATGCCCGACTCCCAGTCGTGGGATGGGTAGATGTAGAGGCGACCGTTGAAGACGTGTGTCGACGGGTCAGCCATGTAGTCGTTAGGAACGAGATAGTGTTTTCCTTGCATGGTAGTTTTGGGGTTTAATAAAAAGTCATTAAAAATAATTATTCGTGAACATTCGTGGGCATTACACGGGCATTATATGTTAAAGAAATCTCATTGGGCGTGAGGTTGCGACCTCACGCTGTTTTGTTTTTAACACGAATGTCCATATAATGCCCACGAATTATCATAAAAATTTTTGTTCTTTATTTCTTCTTTTTCTTCGCATCAGCCACCGGCGCAGGCTTCACAAGGTCGATGAGTTTCTGCACCGTCGGCTTCGGCTGGTTCTGTCGGTCGAACAGCGTGGCGTAGTCGGTTCTCCCACGCACGGGGAAGCCGTTGCGCCATGAGTTGCCGTCGTTCAGACACCAGAAGCCCATGCGCAGCACGTCGTCCTTGTATGGCAGGAGCATCTTGAAGAGGCTGAGCCACAGGTCGTCCGCCTGCTGCTGCACACTGTCGGGCAGACCCTTGGTGTAGGGGTTGAGTTGCTCGCGATATTCAGCCCTCGACCCTACGTTAGCGCCCGAAAAACCGTGGGGGTTGGGCAGCACGGAGAGGTCGAGTTCGGTGAACTGCGTTTTCAGCCCGATGGAGGTAATCGCCTTGATGGAGCGCTCATACTGAGCCACATAGTCCTCCTCGCCCAGCACAAGGTGTCCCTGCATGCCGATGGCGTCGATGGGCAGCCCCTTCGCCACAAGAGGGCGGAAGAAGTTTACCACGCCGTCGCACTTGCTGGGCTTGTTCATCGAGTAGTCGTTATAGTAGAGTTCCACGGTCGGGTCGGCCTCGTGTGCATACTGGAAGGCGAGAGGGATGTAGTCCTCGCCAAGGATTTCGTAGAACTTGCTGCGGCGGAACGAGCCGTCGTCGTTGAACGCCTCGTTCACCACGTCCCAGCCCTCCACACGTCCGCGGAAGTGTCCGAGGATGGTGAAGATGTGGTCTCTCAGCCGCTTCTTCAGCACCTCGGGAGTGACCTGCTTGCCCTCGTCGTCGACGAAGAACCACTTGGCGCACTGCGAGTGCCACACAAGGCAATGCCCGATGACGTGCAGCCCTCTGGCACGGGCGAGGTCCACCAACTGGTCGGCAAGGGTGAAGTCATACACGCCCTCCTCGGGATGTATCACCTCGCACTTCATGCAGTTCTCCGCCACGAGCCATCCGAAATGCTTCTCGATGATGGGGAAATCCGCCGTCTGGTCGGCACGTATGCCACCCGTGTAGTCAAACTTCTTGCTTATCTCTTTCTCTGCCGCCACCTCCCACTGGTTCACGCTCATGCCCATACGCCAATAGGGGGCGTAGGCATCCTTCAGCGTCTCCTGCGCCTGCGACGATGCGGAGCAGAGGGCGGCAAGGGTCAATGCTATCAGTTCTTTCTTCATATTACACATATTTTATATATAAGGTATAGGTTTTTATAGGCAGCATAGGCATACGCTTCGGCGTTCTCACTCCTTCGTCCTCGCCTCAATCTTCTTATTTATGTCATCTATCACCTCATCCGTCAACTCATACTTCGAGATGATGAACATTGCCAACCCAAGCAATATGGCAGGTATCACGCACACAAGCCACAGGATACCCTGCTCTGCCAGCGGCGTCTGCACCGTCTCCTCAGCGTTGAAACCGACCCACGCCAACACCAGACCCGGCACCACGCCGCCAAGCGCCATGCCTGCCTTGAAGAAGATGCCCGTCAGCGCATTCACGATGCCCGAAATGCGCTTGCCAGTGGTGAACTCGCCGTAGGAAATGACTTCTGGCACCAGCGCCCACATGTAGCCTGTTGCCACGATGACACCTGTGGACTTGATGAACTGAGCCACATACACCACCCACATCTGCGACTTGAGCGACGGCACGACGCTGACCACATACAGTATCGCCATGCCCACAATGGCCACCGAGAGGAAGATATTGAACATGCCCCTCTTGCCCACAGCCCTCTTGATAGCCGGCACAAGCGGCATGAAGATAAACGCCGGCACAGAGCCTAAGCCCATGAAGATTGCCAGTTGCTCGCTGGTGGCATGCAGATTGCACGTCATATAGTAAGACCCAGCCGCATTGCCCACCGACATCATGGCGAAGGCGGTGATGAAGAAGAACGCCAGCACACGCAACGGGCGGTTGCGCACGAACTCAGTCCACAGGTCGCTCACCTTCACATCCTCCATGTCCTTGGCATCCATCACCACACGCTCCTTCGTCTGCGTGAAGCAGAAGAACAAGAGCAGCATGCCCACCACGGCATAGATGGCCATCGTCGTAAACCATGCCCCCGAAGCCTCGGGAGTGTTGATGATAGCCTCGCCGTCAGCGTCCTTCGGAGCGAAAGCCGCCACCACCAGAGGTATGCCCGACGCCACGCACAGTCCGCCCACATTGGCGAGGAACATGCGCACCGACGTGAGCGTAGTAATCTCGTCCGTATCTCTCGTCAGCGACGAGTTCAGCGCCCCGTAAGGCACATTTATCAGCGTGTAGAGCATCGACATGCCCACGTAGGTGACGTAAGCATACAGCAGGTTAGGCGCAAATCCATTCCAGAAGCACAGCACCGCAAAGCCCGTCAGCGGCACGCCGCCCAGCACCAGATAAGCCCTGTACTTTCCCAGCCGAGGGTTATGCTTATCCACGTAAGTACCCACCAGAGGGTCCCACAGCACATCCACCAGTCGCACCACCAGAAACATCGTCGCCGCATCGGCAGGGTCAAGCCCGTAGATGTTAGTGTAGAAAAACAGCAGATACATGCTGATAGTCTGATAAATAAGATTCTGCGCCAAGTCGCCCGAGCCGAAGCCGATGCGCTGCAGCCAACCGAGTTTGTAGAAGCCCTTAGCCTCCTGCGAAGTCATTCCTTGTTCCATATTCCTTGTTATTGATTTCTCGTCTGTCGTTTTCCTTTGCAAATTTACCCAATTCCCCTTATATGTACATATATATTATGTAACAAAGATTTATCACAGCGTTTCAAACGCTGCTCTCGCCACCCACTAAAAAACCCTGCCCTGCCCCCAAAAAACGGCAAAAAGTAACACAAATGTAACAAAAAGAAACGAAAAAGACATTCCAATAACATAAAAATGCATACCTTTGCACATAAACCATGCATAAACAACAATCAAACAATACATAACAACAATGGCGAAAACTCTAAAAATCACGGCAGCATTCATTGCTTCCGCCGTCATGGCAACCCTGCCACTCGCCACCTCCTGCACCGACTACGACAACGGATTTGACGAGGCGGCAATACGTTACAACCAAAGTTTCATCGACCGCTTCGGTAATATAGACCCAAATCAAGATTGGAATCTCGTGAGACAGTTGGCAGAGAATAATGGGGGGGGCAAAAGCACGAGGGCGTATGATTACGGAGATATAAACGAAAATAAGAATGCTCCAAACTCTAATCAGTGGGGGAATAATCAATGGAAGTTGGTTGTTCCTGGTTATCCAGATTCAAAAGGGATTTATTACATAGATGATAATGGACATAATGGTGGTGGCACTATTCAATATATGAAAGAAAGTGAATTGGGTGAATCTGAGCATAATCCTATTGGAGATGTAACTGAAGAAGAAATAGTGTATGTTTCTCAATGGTTTCGTACTCACTACAAACCACAATCACTGAAAGTAAACTGGCGGAATTTCTTTTTGCAGGACATATCGCATGATGCTGACCGTAGGATTGATTATGACGAACAAAAAAGTATATACACATGTGACAATGATGAACGATTGTTGGAAAAACCCCTATTAAACGCTGATGGTACAGAAGAGGGAACTATTTCGACCAATTATTATCCAATGGACCAACTCTATGCAAAGACCCTAAATGGGGGTTGGAATCACCTGTACAATTTCAATAATAATAGCGGTAATCTTTTTCAACAACTTGAATCTGTGCCACGATTTGAGAATTTCGGCACTTCAGAGAATTATGAAAATAATGCATTTGTAGATAAGACTTCCTATTCATATAATTTATCGGCTAATAGTCCAACATACGACCCCGAGACATATAATCTGGAAAAACGTACAATGCAATTGTACGTAGGTATTGGAACAGAAGATTTTGCCTATGAATGTACTTATGATCATACGGGTCAGAAGTATAGAAAATATGTGTTGGTTCATCTAATCTTTGATATACAGCAGATAGGATTGTGTAAAATTCATGGGACAGGCTGTGAATCTCACCATTACGATGGCTACTATCTTGGCTTTGACTACCAGGCGTATAAAGAGATGTATACAAACGATGGACAACTGCAGAAATATATATACTGGGAAAGAGACGGGTTCTACAGCAACTGGATTGTAAAAATATCGAATACTCCATTTCAACCAGAGGATTCAGACTTTGAGCCGGAGGGCGGAGACCCAGAACCAGACCCAAATCCAGACGAAGATGAGGAAGACCTTGTAGCGCCAAACTCGATACGAGAACAAGGATTGTTGGTATGCGAGGATTTGGGCGATAAGGCCGTGGATGCTGACTTCGATTTCAATGATGTGGTGCTGAAATTGCAACACATACACGAGTCGGGAACAAATATAGACAAACTCAAGATTACTGCAATGGCAGCAGGTGGCACATTGCCGTCAGACATATATTATAAAGGTAGAGAAGAGGAAAATAAAGTAAATGCTAATGGTGTCAGTGAGATTCATCGACTGCTGAACAGCAACGTTCCTAAAATAATCAATGCTGGAGAAAAGTTTGTAGGCGAAGGGCATTCATGGACTTATCCTATTTCTGCTGATGAACTTGCCCAAGTGCCAGAAGGTTCTGGTTTTGTTTCGTATGTGTTTGACAATGGACTTATTCAAATCAAAGTAAATAACAGCAACTGGATAAAACCTGTAAATAATGGATACCACAATAAAGAAAAGAATGATGATTATACAACAATAGGTACTCCTCCGCAAATGATGCTCTTGCCTATCTCTTTCCAGTGGCCACGAGAGGGCGTATATATTGAGAATGCTTATCCAGAATTTACGAAGTGGGTAAATGATAAAAGCGTCACAAACTGGTATGAATACTCGAAGGCTAATCATCAACTTGTCACAAAACGCAATGTTACAGAACAAGAGGTTGTGGAGTCTTTCGGATGGGTGGATGATATTAGCAAGCTAACACTCACCATTGGTGAGGGAAAAACTCTGGAAATCAATTATACAGGTGCGATATCTCGTGTCAATATCCCTTCTTCGAATGGGTATATAGATGTAGATGTCAATAATGATAACAAGACACTCACTATAAAATCTACTGGTTCGGGAAATCCTAATGAAGTAGTCCATATTGAGATATATGATAGTTATAACAACAAGTACGACCTCTATGTAACATTGGAAAAAGAAGATGTGCCTGATGACGGAAAACTGAAATGGGATGATGGTAGTACGACCAAAACCGTACCTCTTTTTGTGGGAAAAACTGAATATGTTTCTTGTCGGAATGCTAACAACATCTTAATCGAAGGTGCAGAAAGTTATTCTGATGATTATGTAGACATAACAATACAAAATAAAAATATGCTTGTTATTGTCGCTAAAAAGGCAGGTGATGTTAATGGCATAAAAATATCACAAGGAACAGAAAGTATTACCCTTAATGTGAATGTGAAAGAAGTTGGTGCATTAGTTGATAGACCAAAGGATAATCCGAATTTGCAATGGGGAACAGCACTCGACTATTTTGACGGTACACAACAATGGGGGTTAAGTAACGAACCCCAAACACTGAATATGAAACCCAACGATGTGGCCAACATTCGTATTCAGGATATTACGAATGGGTCCGCCGACTACACACCTAATGTCGAAGGAGATACAGATTGCGTAAAAGTTGACTATGACGACACCAACAACAACAAGAATTGTAAGATTACTGCTATTAAAAAAGGTACAGCAAAACTGGTAATTCCCTTCCCAAGTGTAAGCGGTTATAATGGAGAACAATATAATGAAACATCTATTACAATAACTATTAATGTTTCAGATAATGTTTCAGAAGAATGAATTTAAGATGAAACGGAGGCGACCCCCACAGGCCGCCTCTTTTTATCTATCCCCCTCATCTTTTCCCATAAAAAATCATAAAAAATCAATAAAAAATTTGGAGAACTCCTAAAAGACCATTATCTTTGCAACAGTTTTTGACGAATCCCCATTCTTTCTTGAATGGGCATAGCTACCTCGATGGTAGCTTTTTATGTTTTACAAATGAGACGATACCAATGAAACGCGTGACATTCTACATAGACGGATTTAATTTCTATTACGGACTACGAACCGCAAAGCAGGTAGACAGAAAATGGTATAAGGCATACTGGATAGACCTTGTGAAGTTTTTCAGTCTATTTCTCGGTGAAGAACAGGTGCTGGAAAAGGTTGTGTATTTCACGGCATCGCCCCTGAACAAGGAGAAAAGTCGACATCAGAGCGCATTGCTCAATGCCAACAAGATGATAAACGGCGACAGGTTTGAGGTTGTAAGGGGCAAATATATTTCCAAGACAATACAGTGTCCGCGCTGCAACTATGCCATCCTTCGTCCAGAGGAAAAGAAGACCGATGTGAACATCTCAATCCGAATGCTCGCCGACTGCGTGAGAGACACAACGGATGTGGTTGTGATTGTGAGTGGCGACAGCGACCTGCTACCGCCAATAGAATTCATACAGCACAATTATCCCCACAAACAGGTGCGAGCCTTCTTCCCTCCCTCCATCTTCAGCCGTGACATATCAAACAACATCAAGGCTCACAAAGGAAAAGTCACCATGCTGGAAAAGAATTACAACAAATTTCTTGTAGCCCAGATGCCTCACTGTGTAACAGATGGGAACAACACATACACGATGCCCGAGAAATGGAGAGAAACCTCATAACCAGCCGCAGCCCCCACAGTCGCCCCCGTTTCCTTTCTCCCCTCCTTTCCACATTTCCTGTAAGATTTCCGCCAAAAACTTGGAGAAATGACAAAATAACTTTATCTTTGCCCACAAAAACCTAAAAATCCCAACAACTATGGCAAAGAGAAAAAGCGGAATACCCGAGATATTCCTCACAGAAAAGCAAAAGGAGAACATAAGAATAAACTCCCAGAAACCTGCAAGGAGCAAAACCGTGATAGCCGCCAGAGCCCACATGGGTGAAGGGTGGGTAAGAGACCCAATGCTACTATTATGAGATACCTGCTCGACACAAATATATACATATATCTAAGCAACGACATCGAATCATTAACAGATGATGTCTACAGCATACTTGACGACCCCTCCAATCTGCTCTACATCAGCGTCGAGTCAGTGCGCGAACTCATCGTCGCCTACAACAACAAGGGGTGGGGCAACAAGCGCTGGAAGACAGCCGAAGACATGGTGCGCGCCATCGAAGAAGACTACTACATAGAAATCCTCCCCATTCAGAAGGAGGTGATGCAGACCTACTCCCGTCTGCGCCTAAACACCTCCATGAACCATAAAGACCCCTCCGACCACGTCATCATCGCCCATGCCATCACCCTCGGCATGCCCCTCATCTCCTCCGATACCCGCTTCCCCTTCTACCGCCGCCAAGGTCTCAAATTCATCTACAACGAGAAATAAGGTGTGCACACCATATTACAACTGAGGCGACCTTCATAGGTCGCCTCGTTTCATTTTCCCTCACCCCTCCTCCACTTCTCATGCGCCTCTTTTGCGTGTAGCCAAACTACCCTTTTATTGTCAAAAATGACGATGGCTGGGCGCTGAAATGCCCTGCCGTTCACGATTACAATAGTCAGCCGTGACAAATTA
>JAFLUT010000049.1 GCA_022508665.1 Prevotellaceae bacterium
TTATAATTTGTCACGGCTGACTATTGTAATCGTGAACGGCAGGGGCTTTCAGAGGGGTGCGGTTCCGATAAGTGACAATAAATAATCCCCGAAGACAGCGGTTTGCCTTCGGGGATTTCGATAAGTATTCTTTGTTTCAGATTTTGTTCTGCCCTTGCAACGGTCAGATGCTCTGCGCCGTGAATGGCGCAGAGCGTTAAGCCGTTCAGAGCGTCATTTGGCATTCACCTTGGGCAGTTCGAAGTACCAGTTGTTGGTGTTTTTCAGTTTTGAGTAAATCTCATCGTTGAAGCCTTCGATGGCAGGTGTATTGTCTACCGCAGCCTTTGTGCCTCGGTTGGCAATCTTGCGTGCCAGCCACTCTGTGCCGTCATATCCCGAAGCGTTCTTATGCTCGGCAATGCGGACGAGGTCGGTGAAGCGGTTGCCTTCGAATGCTGTTTCGAGGGCGAGTTCGTCTACGATGATGTTTTCCACTGCGTTGATAGTGTCGTTCTTTGTTGCATTGCTTGGGTCAACGCCGTATTTCTCCAGCAGTGTGCCGTAGTCGTAGTAGCCATTGTCGAAATGTCCCGAAATGGTGGTCTTACTGTATGTGTCAATCCCGTTTGTGATTAGCATGATGCCTCCCGAGCCTTTGGCGTGTATGCCGTAAGTGCCGTTCCATACAGCCTCGCTGAAGTCGAGGAAACTGTTGAAGTTCTGCAATTTCAGCGTGTCGGTCACGTAGTAGAGCGGCTGATTGCTGTCATAATACCTGATGCCACGGTAGTCGACCATTTCCCACTGCCAGATATCAGAGTTGATATAGCCGGGATAAGGTACAAACACGCCTTCTTCGTATAGGTATCTGGGGCTGGCGTCGTTTGGCGTATCGCCTTCGACTGCCACATATACGAGTATGCTGTCTCTTGTGTTTAACTTCGTGTAATAGTCACCGTCTTGGTCAGTGCCTGTTATGGTTGTGATTTTGTATTTCTTGTTGTCATCCCTGATTGTTGGAATGGTGAAGCCGTTGAGGCCGTCCTTGAGGATTGCAAACGCAAACTCGGGGTGACCTGCGCGGTTGATTGCCTCTGCCAATCGCAGCCAGATGAGGGAACGGCGGTAGGTTGGGATAGTGTAGTAGAATGAATATCCTTTTGCCGCCTTGCTGCAGAGAGGGTATGCCTCGCCTTCATCGTCGGAGGTCTCGCCTATTGAAAAGTAGTAACGTGCGTCTTCGTTTGCTCGGAAGAGTGGGGAATAGGTGCCGTTATTGTTTTTCTTGTAGTCGATGTAAGTCTGCTGATTGACAATGTCCATATATGCATTGGACGGTCCGTACTGGCGCTTGTAGGTCGGAGTGACTGAGATTGAGCCTCTTACATCCACCGCATCGTTGTCGTTGTTGGTCAAGTTGAATTGCTGTGGCGACGGAGTGTATCCGTAGATGTCGGCAACTCTTGTGAGTATCTTTCCGAAGGCGGCGTTGGATGCGCTCGGAATGAGAGATATGACCTCGTTGGTTGTTACGTTGTATTCGTAGGATGCAGCCCAGTTGCCCCACCCCCCGATGTTGCTTTCTGGCACGACTTTTCCTGCACGGATTGTGTCGGTGACGTACTGATCTGCCATTGGGGGTGCATCATCGGTGCGGAAGAAGTCATAGTAGTAGCGTGCGGCTCTTTCGTAATCGCCAGCCCCTCCGCGCAGCAGGTAGAGGTCGCCGAGGACAACTCGGATTGGTATGAAGCACAGGCGTGAGGACACTCTTACATCTCCTGTCTCCCAGATACCCCAGCGTTGGCTGGTTGGGTTAGACGGGTTGCCGTACTGCGGATATGGTTGGTCCACATACTTTGCCAAACCGTCTTCGACGAGGCGGTCTACGAGGTTGTCCTTGGTGACAAGGTTAGCGCTGTAGTCGAAGTTCTTCGTCGCTGCCGGGTCGCTGATTGGCTCAGTGATGAATGGCACGGCGCGGTAGTTCTTCACCAGTTGCAGGTATGCCCATGCACGGATAGCCTTGACTTGGGCGTACTCGTTCATCATGTAAGGGTCGGGGTTGTTTGCCCTCACAGCCGAGGTGTCAGCATATTGAATGTAGAAGTTGCAGTTGTTAATCACGTTGTAGTAGTCGCTGACGTTCAGCATTGAGCATGACTGATCCTGCGGATTGTCGAAATTGGAGATAGCGAAGAGAGTGTCAGTGGTGTAGTTTGACGAACTGACAAGGTCGCCTCGTATCTCTCCGAGTATCACTTGACGCTCTGCCACGTCCTGCATTGCTCGCATGATGCCGAGGTAGGAGTAGAGCGTGTCCTGTGCATTCTGGTATACCTTGTCGCCAGTATCTACCGTCATCATGTCCTCGCATGAAGTGACGGCGAGGCCTGTGGCTACGACCGATGCAATGGCTATGTTTCTTAATATATTTTTCATGTCTGTTGTGTATTACAAGTTGATTTTAACACCAAGGTTGAAACTTCTGTTGCTTGGCAGCAAGCCGGCGTCGATGCCGTTATAGAGCGCATTGTTGCTGCATGAGAACTCGGGGTCTTTGCCTGTGTAGGAGGTAATGGTGAAGAGGTTGTTTGCCTCGCACCAAACGGTGAGTCCCTGTATCCACGAAGCGTTGAGAGGCAACTCGTAGGAGAGGCGCACCTTCTTGAGTTTGATGAACGAGCCGTCCTCTATCCAGCGGTCGGAGAAGCGCTCGTTGTCAACCCACTTCTCTGAGTCTTTCGACATCACACGTGGCATGTCAGTGACTGCGCCCTCGCATGTCCAACGGTTGACAGCGGCTGTTGTCTGGTTGTAGAAGGTGTTGAGCGACTCGAGTTGGCTGCGCTGATAGTTGTAGATGTCGTTGCCAAGAGAGTACTTGAAGTTGATGTCGAGGCTCCAGCGCTTGTACGACAGGTTGGTGTAGATGACACCGTAGATGTCGGGGTTGGGGTCGCCGATGATAGTCTTGTCGCTCTCGTTGATGATGCCGTCTCCGTTCTGGTCGATGAAGTGTACATCTCCTGCCGAGAAGTTGCGGTATGGGTTGTTCGTAATTCCGGTAGGATATTTCAGATAGCCGTCAGCTGTGGCAGTTGTTGCGTGCGAAGCCTCTTCGGTGGTCGAGAATACACCTGCTGTCTTGTAGCCATAGAACATGCCCACTGGATTGTTCACTGCAGTCAGCACCTCTGCGCCATAGATTTTCTGTGTGTAGTCGCCATCGGGAAGTGATGTGAGTTGGTTTTTGTAGTGTCCGAGTGTTGCGCCCAGTTGCCACTTGAAGTCCTTGCCGTTGACGAGGATTGCGTTCATTCTGAAGTCTGCGCCTGTGTTGCGGAGCGAGCCGTCGTTGCACCAGTAGCCTTTCAGACCTGCCATATAGTCGAAGGTCTTGAACGTGATGAGGTTGTAGGTGTTGCTGATGTAGAAATCAACGCCTGCTTGCAAGCGGTTGTTGAGGAACGAGCCGTTCAAGCCGATGTTCCAGCGGCGAGTGGTCTCCCACTGTATGGCAGAGTTGCCGATGTTTTCCAGTTGCAGAGCAGTAGCAGTCCTAAGGAATGTGTGAGACTTGAAGTATGTGCGTGATGCAGAGTAGTCGATGTTGTCGTTGCCCGACTCGTCATATCCCACAGTGAGTTTGAGGTTGTTGACACCTCTGAACTTCTGCATCCACTGTTCGTTGGAGAGTACCCAACCTGCTTGCAGGCTCGGGAAGATGCCCCACTTCACGCCGAAGAGCTTGATGCCCTCTTCTGTGTTGTGTCCGAAGCGTGATGAAGTCTCGGCTGAAACTGTTCCTTCGAGAATGTAGGTGTTCTTTACGCTCCAGCGGCCATGCACATAGTAGGCGAGGTTGTTCCAAGCGTCTTGGTTTCCTTCGACAGAGCGGAATTTCAAAGAGTTTTCCATGTTGGGCATCTTGTCGTTGCCGGCGTCGTAACCGCTCATGTAAGAGTCGGAGAAGCGGTTGCTGGTATAGCGCACGCCTCCGTAGGCGATGACGTCGTGCATGCCGTAACTGTTTGACCAGTTGATGCGGAAGTCCTCATACAGGGAGGTCTCTTTTGAGAAGAGCGACTGCACCATGGATGTGACATTGCCGTAACCCTCATAGTAGAAGTAAGGAGTACCGGCCTCGGGCAGGTAGAACTTCTCGTTGGAGCGGTTCAACTGATAGGCGAAGCGGTTAGTCAGGTTGAGGTGTTCGTTGATTTCCCACTTTGGCATGATGTTGAGGTGGAACTGCGTTACCTCCTGACGGTTCTTGTTGTCGCCGTTGCCGTTTTCGAGAATCCAATACGGGTTGGAGAGGGCGCTGTTGCTGCCGAAGCGTGAAGCATAGCCGAATGGGTTGTTGGCGTCTTCGTCAGACCTGTATTTGCCCGCATACACCGATGAGAGGTGCAGTTGGCCGTCGTCGCCTGTGTAGTAGCCGTAGCGTGAGAGGAAAGGAGCCTGTACCAGACCAAGCACGTTGGGAGAAGTGATGTTTTTCTTCTCGTAAGACTCTGCCCAGCCGTTGTCGCGGAGGTTGTAGGACAGTTTGGAGTAGGCGAGGTCGAGTTGCGAGGACAGGCCTTTGGTAAACTTGATGTCGGTGTTGAAACGTATGTTCAAGCGGTCGAAACCGTTCTCTTTTGCTGTTGACTGAGAGTTGGTGTAGCCGAGCGAAAGGTTATACATTGCCACATCGTCACCGCCTTGCACGCTGACCTTGTAGTTCTGTGTTGCGGCAGTGCGATA
This sequence comes from Prevotellaceae bacterium, assembly GCA_022508665.1. Classification (GTDB taxonomy): domain Bacteria; phylum Bacteroidota; class Bacteroidia; order Bacteroidales; family Bacteroidaceae; genus Minthosoma. Next base: position 4,738 of record JAFLUT010000049.1, read on the forward strand.
GAGTCCGTCTGACCAGTTCTCCTCGTTGTGGTACATGGGGTACCAGTAGTAGTCTTTGTTGCTGTTGAGGAATGGTATTGACGTGCTGGCGGTAGGATTTTTAGACCCGTATTCCGTTGTTCCGATGAGGTCGCTGATGTAGTTGCGATACTGGCTTGCGTTCATCATCGGAGTGAGGGAAGGGGTGAGTTCGAAGCCTGTGTTGAGGCTGACGTTGATTTTGGTTGCCATAGAGTGACCGCGGCGAGTGTTGATGAGGACTACGCCATTGCCGCCTCGCGCGCCATATATAGATGTGGCGTTTTTCAGAACTTCAACCGACTCGATGTCCTCTGGGTCGATACCTGCGAGGATGTTGTTGAAGAAACCGTCGTGGATGCTTGTGCGGTCAAGCTGGGGGTCGATTATCATGCCGTCAAGCACGATGAGCGGCTGAGCGTTGATGTTGAGAGAGTTGATGCCTCGGATGAACATCGCAACGCCTTGCCCACGCATGCCGGAGCGGTTGATTGTGTGGATGTCGCCCGACAGTTGGGTGTCAATCTCTTCATCGACAGCGATTGCCGAGGTGTTGTTGAGTTCTGCCTTGGCACTGGCTGTTATGCCCGTGTGCGTTGAATACACTGAGTTGAACACGTTGCTGTAAAGGGCAACCGCAGGTGCTGTAGCACCGTCGAAACTGACTTGAACGTCGTTATACTGTGGCACTGTCACATAAAGAGAATTGATGAAAACAGGCACTTTTATGGTGTATTTGCCGTCCTCGCCAGTCATTACGGAATAGCGGTTGTTGCCGTATGCCTGCACCTTTGCTCCGTCAATGGGCTGCTTGGTGGCTGCATCATAAACATAGCCACTCACTTCTTTCATTTCGTACTGAGGAAGCGCCTTTGCCTCTTTTCTTTTAATAGCAGTCTGCTCGGTCTGCTCTTGGGCAGCCTGTCCTGCGCTTTCGTCTGCCTCCTGAGCGTATATGGTATTTGCTCCTGATAACATCATGAGACCTATACCGAGGCTGAGGAAGCCTGTGTGAACATTATGATTTTTCATGTCGTTGTTATTTTGGAGTTTTACCATTCTTTTGATTTAAGGATGATTGCGTTGATGCGTATCTCGTGTAGGTAGTAGTTTTCAAGAGTGGATGAGATACCGAAGTTTAGTCGCAATTGAGGAAACAAATTCTCCATGCCGTCCACATTGCCAAGACCGTAATATGCTACGGGGAACTCGAAATCTTTTGCTATGCAGATAGTGTCCATGTAGTTGGTAATGAGGCCTTCCTCGTCCTTTTCTGGCACTTTGTTTACGAAGTATGTGGAGTTGTAGAGAGAAGCGCCTGTTGCATCCACTGCGTCTTCGTTGGGATTTCTGCAAGTGTAGGTGGAAACGTTGGAACTCGTTTCGTTGTTGTAAATGATAGCTGCCGTGAAGCGGTTTTGCTTTTCGTATGTATCATTGTAGCCCACTACTACATAAATGTCGTACTTGCAGGAGCATACATTCTGGAATTTGAACCATATATTTGCATTGGTATTGTTGCTCTCTCTGAAAACCATGTAGTCATTGCCATGATAAGTTGTAGGTCCGGTGGCAGTGACACTCGCTGCGGCTACCTCGAAGCAACTTCTTGCCGACATGTCGTAGTTGGGAGCGTAGATAGTGTGAGGATAAGTGTATTCGTCAACTACATACGCATATCCATTGCTTACTTCTATTGGGTCAGCATTGCCGAACATTGCAGCGTAATTGTCTATCTCCACTGTTGACATGGGAGAGTTGGTGCCATTCATTGTGCCTGTCTTCTTGAATTTCATTCCTGCGGTGGAACGGAGAGAGTCAAGGCGTGCATCGGCTGCTTGTAGGCTGCTAAGGCTTGTGATAGGTATTCTCTCATATTGCCAGTTTGCGTTGAAAGCAAGGTTTTGGCAAATGGCATTTTTAGCAAAGAGATTTTGCAACGAGTCAGAAACTCCTTGTGCCAATACTTTTCTTTCTGTCCTTGTTTGAGTAGTCGTAGCGTCGTATATGTTTTGTACATATTGACCCTTCTTGTACTTGTAATACCTCTTTGTCTTTTCGAGGATATTTTCCCAAGCGTTATTAGTAGGCACTATCATCACATAGTTTGAGTCTTCACGGTTGAGGTGCGTGTTCATAAATGAGCGAGTGTACCAGTTTGACATATATGTGATAGAGTCAACCCACGTTGCCACGCCGTTGACCGTTGGGCCCGGTGTAGAAGCGTCTTCGTTGAACTCTGTGGTTTGGGCGCTCTTTATGAAAGTGTTGATAGAGTCGAGTACTGCACGTGTAGCCAAGAACTCATAAAGGTTTGGCTGATATGCCACAGGGGCATCTGTGATGTGCAGCACACCATTGGAAGAGCCAATGTTGGCTTCCGTTATTTGCGCTCCTTTGATTGTCTTGTTGTCATAGTTCAACCATGCTACTTTGTCGTTGAAGAGACGTAGTTTGACGGAATCGTTTCCGCTGATGACATTGCTATAGCGTGCCATGTTGTTGCGGATAAGTTCATTTTCCACCTTGTATATGCTGTCTCTATCGCCAGAAGCGAGAAGGTCTTTGTAGTAATCATAGTCAAACATTCCGTTGGCGGGGGCCCACACAGTGAACATTTGGTCGCCATTGAAGATGTCGGCGTATGTCTCGTTTGTAGTCTTGTCCTCTGTCTGCGAATAGTGGACGTTTTGTAGAATGTCGGCAAATTGTGACAGTTCAGGATGACTCTGAATGTTTTGCCAGATAGTATTGCCGCCAGTTGCTTGTGTGGAGACAATGTCGAAGTGGTCATCCTGACAGCCTGTGAGCAGGAGCGCTGTGCCGCAACCCATGAGTGGAATTGCGAGAAGCGCCGTCCGTAGACTGTTGTTTATGTTTTTTCTGATATTCATAATCTGATTTTTTTAGTCATAAAAACTTTGTTCCGCCCTCTCGCTGTCAGTCGTGTTGGCTGACATCGAGAGAGACGGTGGAAATTACCATACGTCTTCTGCTACTTCGCCTGCATATACGGATTTTGGCACAAACTCTAAGTAGTCATAGAAGAACTCTGCATCTTCTTCAAGCACAGATTTGAAGCGGATGTAGTATGTCTTGCCTGCTTCCAATGTGCCGGTGTAGATGATTTTGCGGAAACAACGCCAAAAGGTACGGCCTGTACCGCCATCAAAAGACATGTACTTTGGTCCTTTCATGAAGCCGAGGTTACGCATGACTTTTGTATTTTCTTGTATTTCCAATTCGTCTCCAGAAGTCGGGTCTTCAACCCATCCAGTGTTTGTTTTCTGGGCTCCAGATGATTCACGGAGGTCGAGAGGGATACCAATGGCAGGGAGGTTGTTCTTGTTTGTTCCAAGGTAAACCTGCGCCATGCCTCGGTTGTTATTTGCATTGACGCCATAGCGTATTTCGTATGTACCCGTGTATGGAACAGGAGGCAGTTTCATTGTGAAGTCGAAACTTCCGTTGATGTTGAACTCGTCAATTTGGTAGTCCATCCACATACCATCCCTGCCGTCATAATCTTTGTTTACAAGATAAAAGAAGTCTGTCTCGTTAGACATGTCTACGATGTTAGCAACGTAGTCTGGCGTGATGTACCAGTTGTAGTAGTCGCTATGTTGTTGGCGAATTTTGTTTGTCAAAAATTCTGGGAACATCGCTGTTACATCGTATCGCATACGCTCGTTGAGAACCTTGTTCGGCACGTTTGTATTCCAGATGAGAATATCGTTAATGGGGTAATAAAATCCGTTGAGGGCAGAATTGTCGGTTATGCCGTTTGTGGCGGAAATCTCAATGCCTTCAATGTCAGCGTATAACTCTTCGTAGTTTCCGTTATATGCATTGTCGTAAACCGAAACGCGGTTGATGTAGCGCTTTACGACACCGTCCTTGTCTTTGCATGCCGTAATTTTAAGCGAGCGACGTTGAACACCTATTGTCTCCCAGTATTCCCATACATTGCCTTTGAAATCAGTATAATAAGCATTAGGGTCTGCTCCCATATTCGCAGCGGTACGACCGAGCTCGTTAGCAAAGGTAATCATTGTGTTGTATGTGAGTATTTCTGGGAGGATATGGTAAGTGACAAACTGATTTAGCCAGTTGTAATCATTGGTGTAGTCGTCTCCCCAACTTGTTGCATGCCCAGTGCTGGTGTCATCTTCGTACTCTTTGTTTGCGTTTGCCTTAACCCACTGCTTGAGTGACTCGAGGTCGGTGATGTTATGGTTAGCAAACACGTCATCTGTTTCCACGAATATGGTGTAGCCAATCTTGCGAGATTCGGGATACATGCCGTCGAATTTTGCTGATTTCAGAGTGCCACGAATATCGTCGTTTCTATCTGCCCATTCCTCGTCATTGTAGTCTATCACTTTCTCGTTCCAACCCGTCAAGCGGAGAAGGTTGTTAAAGAATGTAGTGTTGTCTGCCGTAAAAAGGAGGTCTGCAACAGTAGAGTTAGTAGGAGAAATGACTTTGTCCACAGTGTGGATATAACCGTTTTCTACCTCGATGTCTCCTTCTATAATTAGCGAATTGATGTTCACATAGATGAGAGTGTTATTGTCAGCATCGTTGCTGAATGAGGTAGAGATATAACGGTCGTTCATATTGGTTTTGCGAAGTGGACCATTTGTGAAAACTGTGGTTGGGAACGCCTCACTCTCGCCATTCTGTATTATGGAGTTGAATACGATAGCCTCTGCCACCGAGTCGCTTATTTGGTCGAGTTGATTGCTTTCAAGTTGGCCAATAGTGTATAGCGAATCCAAATACTCTTGAATAGCCTCGTTGGTAGGAGCAAAACAAGTGTAGTTGCCACGTGCGGCAAGCAGTTCACGCATGGTCGATGATGAACGTTTGCTCATGTGCACATTGCCAAGTATTGTCAGGTAACTGCTGAATACTTCAAGGTTATTCTCGAAATGGTCAATCATCATTTCACCTGTGAAGGTATAGAGGTCGGTTTCATCGATTTTCTCTGTGCATGAGTTCAGCGTTACCGTAGCGGTTGCACCGACGAACAGTGCTACGCTACAATAATTCTTTATTTTACTTAATAGTTTCATGGTTTCGTGTTTTGTGAGATTACAAATCATCTGTTCTTGACGAAGTCTCGTTTACATGCCATACTCCGTTCTGATAGAGCAGGTTGTTGTTGCGGATTTCGTTGTTGTATACAGGGGAATACAGTGTTTGCATATCGGCAAGTTTTGCTTTTATGGCTTCTCTGTTGTCGCTGTATTTGCGAGTGAGCAGTTCGAGCATGTCTTTTGTGTTGCCGCGTCGCAGTGCGTAGCGCACAAGGTCGTACCAGCGCTTGCCTTCTCCAATGAACTCACGCTGACGTTCTGTTATAACAAGTGCCTCCATATTCTCGCTTGTGTTGAATGTCGTAAATACCAGCGAGTCTTTTCTCAGCAACTGAGAGGCGTTTCCGTATGCGTATGGGTTGGAGCGTTTGAACACTTCGCGCACATAGCTGAATGCCTCTCTAAGGTTTGCTTCGTCTTCGTCGCCGCACAATTGGCTCATTGCTTCCGCTTTCATCAGATAGATTTCTGACAAGCGGTACACAATCCAGTTTGCAGCATTAACGTTGGAAGAGGAACGGAGTACTTGCCTGATGTCATTGGTCGCAAGTACGTCAAGCCTGTTATCTCTCAATTCGTTATAAGGGCTGGTTTGCTGAGAGATAGATGTCGCCGCATATTTTATAATATCAAAAGTTTTCTGTTCTGCTGCCTTGCGGAATGTTCCCCAATAGCGATAGTCGGTTCTGGTAAACAGATTAGTGGAAGTAAGGTTGTTTGGTCCATCGTTTGGTATGTTTTGCATGAAGGACGGACTTGTGAACGTGCCAGCCTTTGTTTCGTTGATGTTCCAGAACAGACTGGTTATCATAGTGTTTTTTGATGATTCACCGTCTATCTGAAGTTCCAAAATGGACTCTTCGGAATTGCCTATGCCAAAAATCTGATTGTATGCAGTACCTGTGATTATTCCATTGGTTTCGTTGCCTACAAGTAGGTCAGAGAGCGTTACCGCAGTTGCGGAAAATCCTACATTGTTGCGATTGCTCTCTATTTTCTCTTGCTTTGCACGCTCAATGACGAGGTCGCAATATTCAATGCACTTCTGATAGTCCTCTTCGGCTGTTGTTCCATAGTCCTCATAGCGAGACTTGAGTTCATCCTCTGTCTGTTCTCCTGCATAGTTGTTGGCAAGAGTCACTTTTGCAAATGGCTGATTGTTGCCTGCTTTGTAGGATGCACGCCACAGATAGACGTCTGCCAAGAGTGCATGAACCATTTTACGTGTCACTCGGCTTCTGTTGTCGGTGTTGTTGCCGTAGTTAACCATAGCCTCATCCTTGACAGATTCAAGGTCCTCTATGATGTTGTTGAGTACCGTCAGTTGCGTTGACTGCGCAGTCCTAAGGTCTTGCGAGTCGTTGTTGAAATCCACTGTCACGTAAGGTATCTCACCGAATGTACGCACTAAATAGAAGTGGCACAATGCACGCAGGGTGATAGCCTCGGCACGTATCGGCCTCCACGAACCTTCGGAGAAACTTTCGTCTGCTTTAACCACGTCTTCGCCATGTGCAATCACTTTGTTGCAGTAGTTGATAGCGTTATACAGCGGTGTCCAATTGAACTGTTCGTAAGTTGGCAGCAGGTTGGCGTTCATAATGTTTGCCATAGGGCTTGTTTTTGACACGCCAGAACTTAGGATGAGGTTGTCGGAACGCTCTTCGCCCCAATAAACGAATTTGCTGAGGATGTCGCTTCCTGACAGACGCCAATAGCATGCCATGATAGCATTGTTAAGGTCTCTCTTATCCTTCCAAAAATCTTCCTCTACGATACGGTCTGTCGGAGTGATAGTGAGAAAGTCCTCGCATGAGGAGAGACCCATGCCTGCACCGACAGCGACTAATCCGCAGAGTGTTATATTCTTTATTATATTTTTCATTTTCATGTCTGTTTCTATAGTTTTCTTTTCTATAGTATCTCTGTTAGAATCCGAGGTTCACGCTGATAGTGAATGACTTGGCGCGTGGTGTCTTAGACTTGTCTTCGCATACACCCCATGAACCGTATGAAACCTCTGGGTCAATACCTGTATATTTGGTTAAGCAGAAGAGGTTGTTGGCTGAAGCGTTGATGCGCAGACTCTGCATGCCAAGGTCTTTGCACAGTTTGTTTGGCAGCGAGTAGCCAAGTTGCAGGTATTGCAGACGGAGGTAGTTGCCCTTCTCCACATAGCGGTCGCTGGCGAGAGAGTTGTAAGAACCTCCAATCGTTGCGTTCATTGCTCGTGGAATTTCTGTCACGTCGCCGTTCTTGCGCCAGCGCCATGCCACAGCCTGAGACTGGTTGATGTTTGAACGCATGGATTCGTTGTCGAGGCGTGCAATGTTCGCAATGCTATTGCCCATACGGTAGTTGAACGACATTTTGAGCGTCCACTGGCCATAGTTGAAGTTGAGGCCGAAACCTCCGTTCAGTTTAGGGTTGGAGTTGCCCAAATACACGATGTCAAGTTCGTTGATTTGTCCGTCGTGGTTAACGTCTTCATATATCACGTCGCCACCCTTGAACTCGTAGTGAACGCCGCCATAGTTGAAGTACATTTTGAGCGGATTGCCTTTTGAGTCGAAAAGGATTGCTCCGTTTGCATCACGTGCTACAGGCACAGTTGCATTCTCGCCTCGTGCCTCTGCTGCCGCTGCGGTGTTGTCTCCGTAGGTTGCCGCAGACACATCGGTGTAGCCGTTGTGTTCGTAGTCGTAGGCATATACACCTTTGAAGCGGAATCCGTAGATTGAGCCGACAGCATTACCTATCTGTATGCGCTGGAGATATTCACCATTTCTGTACGTAAAGTCGCCATTCTTGCTTGCCAAAACCGTTGCATCCATATCTGTAATGGTGTTGATGTTCTGTGCAATGTTGAAGCTTGCGGTCATGGAGAACTTGCCCTTCTTTAAGAACTTGCCCGTGTTCATGTAGAGTTCCCAACCACGGTTGCGCAGTCCGCCGACATTCTTCCAGCCCAGTGAGCCAAAGCCTGATGAACCGGGAATGCCTACATCTTCCATAAGGAGGTCGTTGGTCTGCTTATTATAGTAGTTGAAGTCGAACTGGAGCAAATCGTTTAAGAGGTTGAGGTTGGCGCCAAGGTTCCACGATGACGTCGTCTCCCATTTGATGTCGGTGAGTCTCAGCTGGTCTGGCGAGATAGCCTGATTGGTTCCGTAGATTTTTTTGCCGCTATAAGTATTGTACATGAGGTACTCTGAACGAGGCTGACGGCCTACACGACCCCATGACGGGCGGAAGGAGAGCATAGACACGATGTTGTCGATGTGGAGTTTCTCAAAGAATGGTTCTTGGTTGATGTTCCAACGTGCAGAGACACCGGGGAATGTACCCCACTTGCGACCTGCTCCGAATTTTGTAGAACCGTCTCGGCGTACTGTGGCATCGAAAGAATAGCGTCCATCGAAGAAAGCGATGTGAGCGCTACCGAGCATTGAAGCGCTGCGCCACTGGCTTGTTCCCGATGTTGACGATATGAGGTAAGACTCGGCAATTGAAGAGTCCAAACCTGTTGGAAGACCCTGCTGTGCAAGGTATTGGCTTGTACCATTGCCCGAAGTGAACTCAAATTGCCCCATTATGCTGGCTGTTACCCAATCGACATTGAAATGAGGAATGAAGATAAGTTTCTCACGGTTGGTGAATGCGAGAGATTTATACTCATTATTGGATGTAGTGTTGACACCTGTTGACCAGTCGTTTGTGGTGAGCGAAGAAGGGTAGTAGGCGTTGACAGACTCGTTGTAGATGTCCATGTACACCTCTGCATTCAAATTGAGTTGATGTCCTTCGTCGTCTTTCGAGAGGAGTTTGTACTGCAAGTTAAACTGAGGGTTGATACGGTAGGTTGACTGGTTGTTGAATGCTCTGTGAGCAATGGCTACGGGGTTGCCTATGCGCTTCATGTCTGAAAGATAGTATGAAGAATAGTTGTCATCGCCACCTGCATTTGTTACAGGATTGGTAGGCAGCATCTTGTAGAAGTCGCCAGTCAGATTGCCTTGTGCATCATACTCATAGATAGACATGTTAGGCATGGCGTTGTATGCCTTTCCAAGGATAGTCGTTGTAGAACCGCCGTCCCAGTTACGATGGTTGTCAGTGTAAGTGAGCGCAAAGTTTGTAGAGAAACGTATACGGTCAGATACGTCATAGTCAAGCACAAGACGTGTAGAGAAACGGTCGAGTGTCTGCTTGATGATTGTACCTGTCTGGTGGTCGTAACCTCCTGATATGCGGAAACGTGCCTTCTCTCCACCACCTGTGAGGGTGATGTAATAGTTATGTGTCTCTCCGAACTGATTTACTGCGTCCACCCAGTCAGTGTTCTTGTTGAAATTATAGAACTGTACAGGATGTGATAAATCGTAGTTAAGTTCGACCATATCAGATGTGGCAGAGTTTTGGCGAGGGTTGAAGTAAGCCTCCTTGAGCATCATCGTGTAGCCGTCACCGCTGAGCATGTTCAATCCAGAAGGCGACCATGAGCCTGTGAAGCGGTAAGAGAAATTGATTTTTGTCTTACCGGTGACACCACGGCGAGTTATGATTTCGATGACACCGTTAGCGCCTCGCGAACCCCAAATGGCTGTTGCGGCAGCGTCTTTCAGCACCTTTATTTCCTTGATGTCCTCGGGATTGACGGAGAGCAGGGTCGAGAACTGCTCCTCGTTGTCGAGGTCTTCAAAGTTCACGTCTTGCACATCGTCTGGAAGGTCGAAGATATTGCCATCTACAACGATGAGTGGCTCAGCAGAACCGTTGATAGTGGACACACCACGCATACGCATTGATGTACCTGCACCGAGGTTACCAGAGTTGGCAACGATGTCGAGACCGGCAATTTTTCCTTGCAGGGCTTCGTCAGCCGAGGCGAAAGAGAGACCTTCAACATCGTCCATGTTCATGGTCTGAGTGGCAACAGAGATTTCCTTGAGAGGAATAGCCATACCGTTGCTCTGAACTACTGGCTTTGCCTTTACCACAACTTCCTGCAACTGGGTGTTGTCCTGCATGCGGATGTTGAACTTACTGGTGTTGCCGATTACTTGGCTCCATGTCTTGTAGCCGATGTAACTGACAACGAGTCTGTCCTTAGGGTTCTTGATGACCATTGAGAAGTTACCGTTGATGTCGGTCACTGCTGCCTCGACAATACGGTTGTTTGCGTCGCGTTCAACGACGTTTGCCATCATGATGCCGCCCATGTCGTCATAGACATAGCCAGTGATGCGTCGCTGCTGCGCCATTGCTGAACTTACACAGAAGAACAGCACGAGAGAAGTGATAATGATTTTTGTCTTGTTCATGTTCATAATGTTTCTATGTAAGTCGTTTTATTTTAACAGTTGGAATTTCTTAAGATAGTTGCGAGCCTTTGCTGCTGTTGCCCAGTCAGCGTCGTAGCGGCCATTAGGATAGTCCTTGTAGTCAAGCACTCCGTCGATGCCGTGGATGACAATCGAAGAAGATGCGTCGATGATGTTGGACTTTGTACGGTAGTCGCGTGCGATAATGTTCTTGTTGTTAGTGATAGAAACAGGCTTAGAACTTGCAGCCTCGCCTTTCACAGTCAGATTGCCCGCACTGCCTTGCACTGTCACTTTGCAATACACGTTTGTCTCGCTGTTGATAGTTGATGTTTCGTAAGCTGATGCGTTCAGAGTGTTGGTGTCAGCGAAGATTGACCTGTCTTGGAAGTGGTTCTTCACAAAGTTTACTATGGCTGTTACCATTGCTTTTGCCTTTGTGTTGCGCTCTTCGATAACTTTTTCGTCCTCTGGCTCTGGCTCAACGCCTTCTTCGTTGCCAGCCCCCTCATTGTCAGCCACTTCGTCGTCCAAATGCAGCAAATCACGTATTTCCTTCCATGTTGGCAATCCTTTTCTGTGTGCCTCTTGTATTGCCTCGTTGGTTGGAACATAGAGAGTATACTGATAGTTGTTTAGGAAACGCACGTTTGTTGGAGCGTCCACAGGCCTTCCTGTGGTGTTGTCAAAACACGTGATACCTCCATTGTCTTCGAAAATTCTGTATATTGGCTGGTCTTTGTCAGCAATGCCTATCTTTGACAGTACAGCGTTGTCAGTCTTGCAGAGATCCAAAAATTCTGAGAAGTCTGGGGTGTTGTACAGCACAGAATATACAGACTGTATTGTCGGCAGTATCGGCGTGTTAATTGTATAGGCGTATCCGTTGCCATATCCGTTAGTCTGCGCTGACTTGTCGTCAAATGCTGTCACTCGGCTGATGTTGCCATTCTGTATCTGCATGCCACCTTGTGCAAGCATTCCGCTTGAGCGCTGTTCAGCCTTCTGAACGTAGATTGGGGTATGGTTTTTGGAGGTGAAGTAGTGTTTGTTGCACTCCATGCCTGTCTCTGTTTCGTCTATGCCTGTTGTCTCGCTTCCATCTTCGTGTATGATGGTGTGTGTTTCAAGCATATCCTTCAAACGGTTCTCTTTAATGTCGTTAGAAACAGGTTCTCCAGTATTTTCTCCGATGTTTCCTGTGCCTGTTCTCAAGTCATAATAATAATAATGTGACTCAATTGTAGGGAGATTGTTTTTTGTATCCCATGTGTAGTGGTATGCACGGCCCTCACGAACCCCTTCCTGCTCGGGTGCTTTGTCAGAGATGAATGACAATGGGTCCACGTAGTAGAAGTCATCGGTTGGTACGAAAAATGAGAAACGTGAACTCATGGCGAGCAGGTAAGCGTAGTAGTTGACGTTGATGCCAGCGAGTTTGTCTCTCTGTATTGCCCAGTTGAAAATTCGCTTGTCTGTTTCTACATACGCAGGAGCGGAAACGGCTGCATACCTTGCAGGAGTAGTAACCTCGTCCATGAGGTATATGACACCGTTGTTTGCCAACAGCACTCCGTTGATTTTGTTGCGGTGGTAGTCGTCTTCCTCATCAAACATAGGGTCTTGGGCATCGTTCTTGATGGTCTCGAACTTGCTCGGGACAGAGTTAATGAAGGAAATCTTCATGAGGTTGTTGATGAGAGCCTGAATTACGTCGAGTGGTATCTGGTCTATTGCCTGATACACAATGTCGTAGTTGTCTGTTTCGGGAGTTATGCGTTCCATGAGGTCTGGGGCATAGGCTTTCAGAAGGAAGCGTCCGCCGCCGTACTGGCTGAAGAAATACTCCATCAACTTTTCGTCAGTTGGAGCAAATATCACGCCCATGTCCTGCTCTTTAGCATAGCTGGCATTTGTGTAGGTATTCCAGCCCGGGTCGAAGTTCAATTTGTAATTTACTTCCTTTCCGACAACGTCTCCCTGAGGGTTAGTGCCAAAGTCTTCGTTGAGTGGGGTGCCGCCTTGTGAGCGTGCCGAGAAATAGCGCTTTTGGAACACAGAATCCACAACATCTCCGTAGAGTAGTCGGTAGCGGTCTGTGATGCCCGCATTGTAGAATGGCGCTGAAAAGCGGTCTATCATGTGGCTGAAAATCTGCGTCTGACCGTTTGTGCGCAGCACCTCTGCCATGTTTTGTGGGGTGAGAAGCACTCTGTCGAGTCGGTTGACATATCCGTTTTGGCAGGTGATGTCCTGTTCCAAAACTTTGCTGTCATAGATGAAGGCATCTTTGGCTTCGCGAGTGCGCCCTGTTATGATAGTGAAGTCTTCATTCGTGATGTTCTTGTTTGCCATTTGGGCGGCAAGGAAATGGGTCATCATCGGCGCTGTTGCGTCAATGGCAAGATATATGCCCTTGGTGCGGAATCGCTCCCAATAGTCCTTGTCGTTGGCGTTGTATGTCGTAGGGATGTCTTCGGCAGTCAGATATGAAATGGAGTCTGTGACGTCAGCGGCGGTTTCGCGCCTCAGACATTCTCCGATGTTAGGCTTGGCGTTATCGCCCTCGCCTGTTGCTGCTGTGCTTGACATCATTTCAAGCAGGTAGGCGTTGTTTATCATCACACTGTTGAGCAGCAGTTTTTTCTGATTGAGAGTCAGTTGGTCGTAACTGCTAACGCCCCACGGGTTGCTCTGATAGAAGGTGCTGAAGGCTTCGTCGTTTGCTACGAAAAGCGTCTTAGAACCTGTACGAGCCAGCACCTCCTTGTAGTCAAGGTCGTTAATGAGCTTGACAAAGTTGGTGTAGTTGCCTTGGCTTTCGAGATACTCGTAGATGCTGGAGCCGAGCCACGATGGGTCGCCATCGTCGAAAATGTAGTCGTCCTTGCATGAGTAAGTCGCTCCGCACATGGCAAATAGGAAGAATGCACGTGCGGCATACTGTCCTAATTTACAAAAGCGTTTGTTCATAAAGGTTAGTTATTTAGTTTTTATTAGTTAGTACTCTTTGGGTTTGTTTCGCTGAGAAACTTTAAGTTTGCAAATATAATGTTTATTAAAAGAAACACAAAGGTTGTGCCTGTATTCATCCTGTGTATTAACATTTTTTAACCTTAATTTTGCTAAAAAATCTTTAATTGCTATATTTTGCAATATGTGTTTGTAGTTTAAGCGGGTGATAGCCGTTTGCTAAATTTGCCCTCGTTTGCCAGTCCAAATTCCTGTTGGCGGTTTGCCTGAAATTCTCTCAGCGGTTAGCATGAATTTGTGACAGCCGTTGTTCGAACTAGCAGACAACCGCCGGCATAGATAATCTGCATTGGCTGACGATTATAA